>CALFEW010000303.1 GCA_937958365.1 uncultured Chloroflexota bacterium
CTACCACGAGTACAGTGGCGCTGGTCAGGGGGTGGTCATCAGATAAAGCGCTCTGCTTTGCTTCGCTGTGGATGGGCAGGATGACGGTGAAGGTGCTGCCGACGTTTTCATCGCTTTGCAGTTCGATACGGCCGTCATGCAATTCCACCAGCCCTTTGGCAATGGTCAACCCTACGCCGGCCCCCTGTTGTTCTAGCTGATCGCGGTTGTATTGGATGAATAAATCATAGATCTGGTTTTGTACGTGTTTGGGCAGGCCGACGCCATAATCCTGGAAGGCAATAGACAACTCGTTGGGGGAAACGGCCGTGTACACCTCCACTTTTGCCCCTGCCGTTGGCGTCAGCCGCTTCGAGGAAAATTTGATGGCGTTGTCTAAAAGTTGTTGAAAAACCACGACCAGACCATGTGGGTCGCCATAGAGTAGCGGCAAGTTGGCATCTGGCGTGTATTCAATTTGCAACCCATTTTGCGCCGCTTTACTCTGATAACTCAGCACCGTTTCCTCAATCAGCTCGGCTATGTTGTCAATGGGTTGCGCATGACGCAAAAACGTTCGCTGCGCCTCGCCCGTGCGTAATTCAATGACGGTGATAAAGCTTTCAATGAGGCGGGTCAGACGAATGCAACCTGCCTGAATTCCACGCAAGTATTCCTGGAAATTGTTGGTGTCGGCGTATTTGTTTACGCTGTCGGCCAGCATTTCATAATAGGCGGTCACGTAAGTTAGCGGCGTGCGGAATTCATGATTCAGAATTTGCAGGATGTCTTTTTTCAGGTTGTTGATGTGTTGTTCGTTGGTATGTTCAAGCTGGAACTTGCGGTCGAGTTGTGTCTTGATAAGCTCTAATAACTCAAAGCTGTGGAATGGTTTGGTAATGTAAAGCGCCGCCCCACTCAGGCGTCCTTTGTGGATTTCGTGTTTTTCGCCGCGGGCTGTCAGGAAGATGAAGGGGATGTTTAGCCAGGTCGGGTTCTTTTGCACTTCGGCCAGAAATTGAAAACCGTCCATGAGCGGCATCATAATGTCGGACACGATAAGGTCCGGCGTCTGGGTTTCCATGAGCGTCAGGGCTTCACGGCCGTTGCCCGCCATCAGCACGGTGATCTCATAATCAATATTCACGACCTGCAACAGGTCGCTCATGCCATACAGCATTGATTTGTCGTCTTCAACCAGAAGAATGGTTACCGAGTGTCTCATAACTCAACTGTGCGCTCTGTTTTTTTACAATGTATGAATCAGATAAGCTGCGCTGCTATTATAACATAAGCCTCAGGCCCACAATGCCCTGCAAGGCGTGATTTTGGTACTGCTAATTGCGCGAATAATTGCCTCAAGGTTCATGATGGCAGACAACAAAACGGCCATTGCATGTACAACGGCCGTTCCAACAACGTAACAACGTGGCGACCATCGGCAAAATCTCGCCCTGATCGCGTCTGCTCACGACGGTTTTTTATCGCCCGCCGCTTATCAATTGACCCGTTAAGCGCGGCGCAAGCGGCGCGCCATAAACAAAACGGCAACCAACGCCAGCGCAATCAGCATGGCGCTCCAGACTTCCAGCCCGGTATCCGGCAGTGAGCCATCTTGATTCCCGGTAATCACCGGTATGGGCGTTGGCGTGCTGCCATTGGTTGCATTATCAAACGTACTCGTTCCGGACACATTGGGCGTGCCCAGGTCTGTCCCGGTTCCCTCGCCGCTGCCGTCAGTCACGCCATCGGCCACGACAGGCGTTTCGGTGGGTGGTGTGGTGGCAGTGGCTTGTGGGGATGGGGTAAAGGTGGGCGGTGGCGTCGGCGTGTTAGTAGGGCGCGCCGCCTCGGTTTCCATCGCCATAATCGTCTGCGTCACCGCTTCATTGGTGACGGCTACGATGGCATTTTGTGTCTCAATCGCCGCAACCGTCGCCACACCTGTCTGGTCAGTGGTTCCTCTGGAAAACAGCCAAAAGGCTGAACACCCGGCCGCCAGAATGAAAATGACCAACAAAATGCCAACGGCCGTAAAAAACGGACGATTGCTAGAGCCTTCGGTGGACTCTTGTGATTCGATATATTCCTGGTCTTCCATGTTTCCCTCCATCTCGTGGGTATCAACTGCGCATCGTAATTATAGGATAGCTTCCATGTTTGCGTAAGGCACAAACACAATTTGCCCATTCCCCAACTGCACGTCCGCGCCGCGCGCTTTGCTGCCCGCGGCGGTCGTCTGGGCCAGGTTGTAAAGGCGGCTCACTGTCGCCATCTGGTTCAAATAAGGTTTTCGTAGCAGCCGCACTACCTGGCCGACAGCCAGAGGTTCCGCCGCCGAACGTGGGTCGGTGGTCGTCTTTTTATCGGCCTGAATGATAATTTGGGGTCGTTCAGTTTTGACGCCTGACTTTTTGCCCAGCAAAGCGGTGCGCTTGCCATCCGCCGTATGCAGCAAATCAAAAACAGGCGCAGACATGCCATGAGAGCCAATGCCGTTCGTCACAAAAATGGGCATATCAATCAGGCTGGCTACCCGGCACAAATCGGCCGGAAGACTGCCGGTGATGATGCCGCGCACGCCCATATCGCGGGCGCGTTCCAGCACCTTAAGCTGGTCGAACCAGCCCACAGCCAGGATGGCGCTGTTGGCTTCGGTTGTGATTTGCTCCGGGAAAAACAGCGAATCCGGGGCCATCGCCAGCATCTTTAGCAGACCGGCGTCTTCATCGTCTGTGCTCCAGGCCGCCTGAATGAGCGAGCCAAACGTTTCCAAAATCACGCCGCGATTGGCGATGTGTTCCACCACCCGGCCGGCTACCAGGGCGCGCAGTTCAACGATTTCCGACATTTGCCGCAAGATGAGACGGCCGTTACTCACCTCATAGACCTCGCCATCCGCCGGTGACTGATACTGCCGATTGCGGCCCAGGAACCCCTTTTTGTCCACCAGGATGGTCCCTTGTGTAACTCGTTCCCCTTCTTTCACTCTCAACCATTTGGACAAGTCGGCCGGTGGAATTTGCAGGATTTCGCTCAGGGGCAAAATGCGGTAGCGCGTAAATTGCGTCGCCCGCGCCACTGTTTGCATGGGGTTCACCATCTGGCCCGGCCCGGTGATAATCTCCCCGGCAATGGGCAGCAACCGTTTCACGCGGATGCGGATGTGTGGGGCGACAATTGTGGTTTTAATTAATGTTTGCATAGGGGTTAACCACCTACATCCCAATACCACTTGCGTACTTGTTCCAGGCGTTTGTCGTCATTGGCGATGGGCAACGGCCGTCCCCGCGCATCCACAATCAGGCCCACAGCGCCACCCCGTACAGACAATTTTTTGCTCTTGCCGACGCCAAAACCCAGATTGATCCGCTTATCCGGCTGCAAAGAAACCTCGGCTACCTGACCGGAACTGAGGATGGTGGTGTCAATACGGCCGTATTCCACGTCCAGGTCAAACCGCCCATCCGGCGATTCCACGACACCCTTCACCACCGATTGCCCCGCCTGACCCTTGCCGGTTGGTACAATCACCCACCCCAGGTCAGAAAGCACACCCGCCTCCAGCGCCTGCACGGCCGCCAATGGCTGATGGACGGCCAACGCGCCCAACGCCGGCAGCACCCCATACTTGTCCAGCGCCACAGAGAAAATACCGGTAGGTTGCAAGGCATCCAGCAGCAGCAAAATCGCCTGCCCTGGCAGCGGCGTATTGGTCAGCGTTTGTCCACGCGCCAGCAGCACGTTAAACGGCGGCAGCGGCTCCGGGGCGACGCAGCGAATCATCTCCCGCGCAATGGCCTGTTCCAGATACGCTTCCAGTTCGGTCATCGGCACAGTTTGCGGATTCAACGATTTGTGGAAGATGAAGTCACGAATGTCCTCATCCGAGATGGCCTGGGGCAGCCAGCGGGCAATTGCGGCCGGTTCCACTTCGTCCAGCAGATTGATAATCGGCTGGCCCATGCCCAAATCATTGCGCATGTAGGTTTGCACGTGGTGCGCATCGGCGACCAGCACAGAGACGCTGTTGCTGCCCAGGTCTACGCCCAAGACGCGCCCTTTGTGCAGCGCCGCGAAATATTTGGCGACGGTGGCAAAGGCTTGCAACGTCGGAATAACCGGCTGTTTGTGCCATTCATGCAGGGTATGAACGCCCGGCAGCGTCCCCAGTTTCAGGTCGCTGTACAACTCGTTGATGATCCGTATGGCGTCGTCCAGGTTTTCTATTTCCAGGTCGGGGCGCACGTTTTCAGCCACGTGGACTTTGGCGCGGTCTTTCAGCAGCTCGCGTACTCGTTCACGCAGGTTTTTGTTACCGGCAAACAAGACGTGTACCGGCTGCCGGGAAGCCAACGGCCCCAGGCCGATACTTACCGTTTCTACCAGGTGCAGCAGGCGCTGTTCGGCCCCGCCATCGGTGCCCCCGACGATAAAAACGAGGTCGGGTTTTTCGGCGATGAGGGCGGCCAGATGTTTTTCTTCGTTTTGCTCCTGATTCAGGCTGAGGCTGTTCACCGCTTCCGCGTAAGCGCTGGCCAGTACACGACGGCCGCTGGCCAGGCTAACTTCGTCAAATAAGCCTACGAGCGATGTCGCCAGAGGGTCGGCGGCGCTGCTAACGGCGGCAAACTGGTCTACGCCCGAACCATTTTGCCGGGCGGGGGTGATGAGTTTGCGCTGGGCGGTCATGAGGGCGCGGCCGGTAATGGCTTCTAATTGTTGGATAGCCAGATAAACGCCTTCCATGATGTTGAGCCAGGGTTCACCGGCCGTCGAGGGGGCGGTGGTCTGACAAATCAGCCGGTAGGTTCCGGCAGCCACGTCAAACAGAGTGACGTTAGTCGTGACGGTGCCGCATTCTGCAATGAGAAAGGACTCCAGCGCTTTGGCTTCTTGGACTTCGTTTTCCTCGGCAATTGTCATGGTAGTAATAGCATGAGCTGTGTGAAATAGTAGCTGATGCGCTCGGTGAGCAGCACCAGACTGGTGCTAAGAATGCCGGCAAATAGAGCGCCAAACGTGATCATGAGGACGGCCTGGCCTATTTGCACAAACCCGAGCTGCCAGAACGGCCGTTTCCACTCCCCCTGTTCGCTCTTTTTGCCGGTAAAATGAAACGTCAACAGGGTACAAACGGTCAAGACGGCAACGATGATGCCCTCCATGGGCGTTAGCAACGCATTTCCTCGCCCACTGAACGCCATGATTTGCGGTAACAGTGTGCCGGAAATCGCGCCCACCAGAGCGACGGCCGCGCCAACCCCCACCAGAAGCGCCATGGCGTTATCGCCCAGCCAGGCAAAACCGGGAAGGCGCTGCAAAATCAACAGCAGCGCCAAAAGAATCGGAACCAGCCACAATAAGGAGTCCAGGCTCAGGGGATTTTGCCTCAGTTGGTCAAAAACCGGCAAAATCACCTGGCGCAAAACGTAAACGGCCGCATAAGCCGCACTGACCCCGACCAACACATGAACCGCCATTCGGTAGACGGGATTGTCGTCAATGAGGTAGCTGTAAATCAACAGCGTCAAAACAAAACCAATCAAAAGACCCAGCGTGTCGTTCATGCTCGTTTTGTCATTGTCCTTGTGCCGACGACTTTTTTCGAGTGGTAGCCATCATCAAAGCGCCCACGACCAGTAACAGGGCCGCGGCCAATTGCACCAGGCTTTGTGCGTTGTACTGGCTTTGCGCCTGTGTCATATCGGCCGAAGAGCCAACATTGTTTGCCAGAGCGATGGTGGCCGGCAGCCCGTCCAGATGGCCTTGTAATTGGCCGCTGGCGTAATAAGGCGCAGCCACAGGGCTGAGAGATTGGGTAACACCGGCGACCAGGGGCGTATCGGTGGCCGACCCAACCTGTTCAATCCAGTTTATCAGGTTGGTCTGTTCGCCGGTCAACACAACAATCAGGCCAACGTTTTGCAGGGCGGTTTGTGTTTCGCTGCTCAGGCCGCGTCCTTGCAGGGTTGAGCAGATAAATTCGGGGTTGCCGATACAGTTGCCAAGCTGGCGCAGCCCAATGGCTTCACCGGCCAACATGCCGATGGCGATGGGTGGCTCGGCCAGAGATTCGGTGAGGGTGGCGGCCACGGCCGTTCCTGCGGCCGATTGGCTGGTGATCAGAATCTGGCTGCCGTTGTCTTGAAGCTGGCTGAGCAGCAGCCGGGCTTCGTGGTTCAGTTCACCGGCCAGCGCCGGCGTATACTCGAAGGCCACCAGAACCGGCTGACCGGCCGCCGCGTTCACGGCCGTGTGCAGCGCCGCCGCCGCCGGGGGAACCGGCATAGGTTGTGACCCGATCAGCAAATTCGGCATAAACAAGGCCAGGACCAGCGCCGCCAGAAGCAAACACGCCAGCAGGAAACGCAGCCCACGCCGCCCTGTAGCCTTAGATGAACCGACGTCCACCTGGGCAGGTTGTTGTTCCTCTTGCACCAGTTGGCGCAACAGGCGGGCCTGCTGCTGCTGTTCCGGTGTGACGGTAAATTGGACGATCGGGTCAACGGTGCGCGGCATCGCCACAATTGGCTCCACTTTGACGACGCCGGGCATACCGGCCAGTGGACCGGTGGTTTGCAGTTTGAAGTCCGTGCTGAATGAGGGCCGACCGGTTAATTCTGTGGGTTTAAGGTCTTGAATCCAATCGGGGATTTCTGCTTTTTGCAGCATTTCTTCGGGCGGCAGCGCCGGTGGCAGCCCGGCCAGAATAGAGGCCAATTCACTGGAAGGCTCACCCAGATCGCTTTCAGTGTCAACCCACACCGGCAATTCCGCGCTGGCGAGGGTAACGGCCGTTTTATCCGGGGCGCTAACGGCCGTGTCTTGCAGCCAATCCGGCAGGTCTGCGTCAGCCAGATCACCGGCGATGGCGTATAAATCATCTTCAGTGTTGGGCAGCACCGATGGCAGCAGGCTGCTCTGGCTGCCCAGTTTGTCGGTATCTTCCGGGCGCATGCTGGCGATCCATTCGGGCAGGTCGCCGGTAGAAATGAGCGTTTCGGCCGATTCTTCGGTCGAGGGCAGCGATGGTGATTCAAGAGAGGCAGCCGCAGGCACGGCCAATTGTTCCAGCCAATCGGCAAGCTCGCCGGCGTCGTCGGATTCGGCCAGAATGTCATCCAGACTGCCCCATTCTTCGTCGGGCACGGCCTGGTCCATCTGCCCTGCGTCTGGCAGTTCGGCGAAATCAAACGATCCGGCGAACGTTTCTTCGATGTCCGGCAAGGCGTGGGACACGGCCGTTTCCTGGGTTAACCAGCTTTCCTGGTCGGCCAGATTCTCCCGCTCCACCAGATCGTTGGGATCAAATGCGGCCAGTTCGCTCAGCCAATCTGGCTCCTCGTCCAGGTCCATCGTGTGCAGGCCCGATGATATCTCTTCGACTTCTTCAAATGGAAGCGGCTCTTCGGCTGCCGGTTGCTCATCGGCAAACGCTTCTGCGGCGATGGCCGGTCCCAGCAAATCATCTAACATGCCGCTGACAAAGCTCTGCTGAGCCTCTGCGGGCAGGGTGTCGGTGGGTTCCAGTTCATCCAGCCAATCGGGCAGCGGCCCGGTTTTGCCTGTCCGCCGGTTCTGTTCGGCGGTATCCGGCTCTTCAGTGATGAGCCAATCGTCGAGGTCTTCTTCGTCGTCCAAAGTGGGGGAAGCGGCAACGGCCGTTGCCATTTCCGCGCTGTCTCCAAACCAGTCCGACAGACTGGCTTCAACCAGTTCGCTTTCGTCGAACGATTCGGCAGGTTGAGACGCGCCGGCGTCCAATTGGGTCAACCAATCGGTCAGAGATTTGCGGGCTTTGTCATCAGCAAGGAGGGGAACGGCCGTTGCTTCGGGCAAATCGTCCCAGGTATCTTCGGCGCTCTCTTCTTCCTCGTCATCCTCGTCTTCGTCTTCATCAAAACCGGTCAACCAATCCGTGACAGATTTTTGCGACGCCGCCGAAAATTCCTCAATCGGCTGCGGCCGGTGTGGCAGTTCCAACTCGCTGGTATCTGGCGGTGATACCAGCCAATTCGGGTAATCTTCTTCCGGTTCAAACGCAGCATCTGCGGGCAATCTGGTGGCGGGCAGGGAAAGACGGTCTGTGCCGGAAGTTTCTTCTTCCAGTACGTCGCCGCCTGTTAACCAGTCCGGCACGTCCTGGCCGGACAAAATCGCATCTACGGAAGGCACATCTGGCAGCGTAGACGGCCGTGAAAGCATCTCCGTGTTGGGCGGTTCTAATTCATCCAGCCAATCTGGCAGGTCGCCGCTCTTCTGGCCTCGGGCCGGGCCGGAAGTCAGGGTTTCTATCGGTTGGGCCAAAACGTCGGTGTCGAGCGGGCCAAGTTCGCTCAGCCAATCCAGGTCGTCGGCTTCTTCGGCTTTTTGGGGAGGAGCCGATGGTTTGGCGCGAGGTGGGACCGGCGTCGGCGTGGGTGGCGCGGGCTTTTCTTCCGCAGACCGGGTGAATTCTTGCAGCCAATCGGGCAGTTTGCCGCCTTTGCCGGTGAGCGCCGGATCGCTGAGCATCCCCGTCAGTTTTTTGCGTTCCTCATCATCAATCTGCTTGATCATGTTGAGGAAATGCTCGGTCGTAATATCTTGCGGCGCTTGAATGATGGATTCCTGGCTGTCGGAGTCTACTAACCAGGCCGGCAGGTCATCGGTTTTGGCGCGTTGTTCCGGGGTCAGGTCAGACAGGCGCGGCAGTTTGCCGGTATCGGTTTTAGGGCTTTGCGGCTCCGAACTATCTGTAACCTGCCCGGCCTTGAGCCAATCCATCACGTTATCGGCGTTGAGTTCGCCAGTTTGCCCCGGTTTTCGTGTCGGCAGCGAGAACATCTTGGCGCTGGTGGGCAGGTCTTCTTTGGCGGCGGCTTCGCTGGGCGGCGGCGCTTCTTCCTGAACCAGGCGTGCGCCGCAATTGTCGCAGTAAAAGTTGCTGGTGGGATTGGGAGTCTGGCAGCGGGGGCAGAGCAGGCGCGTGTTTTTGGGCAGGCGCGCGCCGCAATTGCTGCAAAATTTCCCTCCGGGCGGATTGGGTGTATTACATTCCTGGCAAATGGTCGTTATGGTCATTTGTTATACGGTCTTTCCAGACCTAGCAAAAGGCGCACACTCAGGGTAATGGCGCCTAAAGCGACGCCAATCAAGATGCCTCTCATGCCCGAAGTGACGATGACGTTTTGAATGAAATCGCGCATTTGTTGCAGCCCGCTGCTGATGCTTTGGGGCAGGAAAGGGCTGGCGATCAGGGCGTTGCTGAGGAGGATGAGGACGGCCGTTACCAGAAACAACCCCGCCCATATCGTCCGCTGCCGCTGCAACAGGCGAATCCCCGACAGCAGCAAGAAAAACGCCAACAGCGAAGCCAACGCCGCTTCCAACGGAGCCTGAACCCAGTTAAATACCAGGGCCATACTATTGTTCGTGACGCCCAAAACGTCGGTCAGGCCCAGACCGCCCACAATCAGCATGCTCAGGACCAGAATGGAACTGTATACGTTTTGGCCGTCCACAGGCTGGCGGCCCATGCGCTGCGCATGAACGCTGAACAGGTTTATCGCGCCCAATAACAAGGCAATCGCCGCCAGGAAACTGGCCCATTCCAATATTAAGCTGCTGATTTCAGGGATAGAAAACAGCAAACTGATCAGAGTCAGAACCCCGAATAGAATGGCGATGGTAAGCGGAAGACCTCGTTTAAACATAATAAATGAGCAGTGGCGCCGGGCCGGTTCAACCGACCACAAGGCTATAAATAGCCAGACCCAGAATAGTCAGGCTGATGACAATGCGCAAAATATCTTGAACTTGCAGGCTGGCTACCTGATAGGGTTTGCCCTGCAAATAGGCCGGGGCAGCCAGAAGCTCTTCGCCAATGAGTACGTTGTCGGTAACG
>CALFEW010000304.1 GCA_937958365.1 uncultured Chloroflexota bacterium
TCGCTAAACGAGGCCAGCGCCTGCCCCACGCTATACCAGCCCGGCAGTACGTGGCGGCACTGCATCCAGCTAAAGCCCCAGGGAATTGCCCGCAGGCTGTCCAACGTGGCTTTGCCCGCCCGGCGCGACGGCCGTGAGCCAATGCGCATCTGGCTGATTTCGTTGATGGGCGTGGCCTGCTGCCAGTAATCCAGCAGCGCCGGGGTGTCGTAGATGAGACCCCGATAGGCGCGGTAGGCAACGGCCGTTAATTCCCCCATCACCGCCCGCCACGTGTCTTTGGGCGCGGCTTGCACGCGGTGATAAGGCGGCGCACTCGCCAGCAGCACCGCGTGGACCATTTGCTCCAGATGGCGGCGGGCGATGGCCGGGTGGCCGTAATTTTCGTCTATCACTTCGCCCTGCTCGGTGATGCGGATACGGCCGTTCACCGACCCTGGTGGCTGCGCCAGGATGGCTTTGTTTGTCGGGCCACCACCGCGGGCGACGGTTCCGCCACGGCCGTGAAACAACATCATCACCACCTCATGGTGGCGGCAGGCGGCAGCCAGCGTCTCTTGCGCCTGATACAGTTCCCAATTGGCCGCCAGGTAGCCCGCATCCTTGTTGCTGTCCGAATAGCCGATCATGATGGTTTGTCGCCGGTCCATGCGGGCCAGGTGGGGCGCGTAGGCGGGATGGGTGAACAGCGCGGCCATCACCTCCGGCGCGGCGCGTAAATCTTCGCGGGTTTCAAACAGCGGCGCGAAGGTCAGGCCCTCGTTGGCGTCTTGTTCGTCCAGGCAGAGGCCGTGCCAGCGGGCCAGCAGCAGCGGGGCCAAAATGTCCTCCGGGCCATGCGTCATGCTGACGACGTAGGGGCCAACCAGTTCCGGGCCGTAAAAGCTGACGGCGCGCCGCAACACCTGAAAGAGTTCCAGGGTTTCGGCGGCCTGCGGCGATAAATCTTCCAGGGCGCTGAGATTGGGGCTGGGCGCGGCCAGCAGGCGGGTGAGGGCAGCCGCGCGTTCCGGCCCGGTCATCTGCCCAAAGCCGGTGAGGAGGTTGAGTTTGTGCAGGAGTTCGTCGAGAACGGCCGTGTTGTATTCACTGTACTGGCGGATGTCCAGCCGGGCGGCGTGCAGGCCAAACACCTGCGCCTGATAACGCAGCCGCGCCAGGTCGGCGTCGGCCAGATCGGCCAATCCACCTGCCCGCAAGGAGGCGTCCATCAGCGCCAACGGCTGGTGTAAATCGGCCATGCAGCGCAGGCGGATGGGCGGGTTGGCCTCACCTTTCAGGCGGGCCACCATGTCGCCGCGCGACGCTTCGGCCAGGTCGGCTTTAATCACCGCCGCCCAGAGGCGGTAAGGTTCGTGCGGATAGCGCGTCTGCAAAAAGGCGACGTGGGCGGAGCGGTCGCGGGCGGCGGCCAGGGCGGTCTTCAACTCCGGGCTGACGTGCGCCAGTTGGTCCGACAAGCTCAGCGAGCGGTCGAGTTGGCGGGCGGCGGCGCGATGACGTTCCACGGCCAGCCCGCGATGCAGGCGCAGCGTCTCGGCCGTCACGTCGGCAGTGACGTTGGGATTGCCGTCGCGGTCGCCGCCAATCCAGGAACCAAAGGTGAGGAAGCACTCCGGCCATTTGAGCGCAGGGTAATGGGCAGCTAACGCTGCGGCCATGGTGGCGTAAATGTCCGGCAGCACGTCCCAGAGGGTGATGTCGAAGTAGTACAGGCCGGTGCGAACCTCATCGGTGACGGTGGGCTGGGTGGTGCGGCTGTGGTCGGTCAGCCAGAGGGCGGTCACTTCGGCGGTGATTTGCGCCTCAAGCTGGCGGCGCTCGGCGGGCAGCAGGTCGCGTTCTTGCAGGTCGGTCAGCGCGTCGGCCAATCGGCGCAGCTTGGCGATGACCGTGCGGCGCTTGGCCTGGGTAGGGTGGGCGGTGAAGACCAACTCGATGTGCAGACGCTCCAGCAGTTGGGTCATCTCAAATTCGTCTACGCCCATCTGGCGCAGGGTGGCGACGGCCGTTGGGATGGATTCGGCGAGCGGTTGGGGGTGGGCGGCGCGTTCGCGTTCGCGCAGCACGCTGACGCGGTGCTGCTCTTCGGCCAGGTTGATGAGTTCAAAGTAGATGGCGAAGCTGCGGGCGATAAGTTCCGCTTCGCGCAAATTGAGGCGGCCGACGATTGTTTCCAGGCGGCGGTCTATGGCCGGGTCTTCGTCGGCGCGGCGGGCTTTGCTGAGGGCGCGGATGCGCTCTTCCAGCTCGAATTCTTCGATGCCCGCGTGGCGGCGCATCACTTTGCCGAGAATGTCGCCCAGCAGGTGGATGTTTTGGCTGAGGATGGTGTGTGGACTTTCACGTGTCATAGTAGACTGCATCCTGTTGGGTTTAGGAAAGGATGTTTGGTTGGAGCGCGGGCGTCTTGCCTGTTGCCACTGCGGGCGAGACGCCCGCGCTCCCAGGGATGTCTAACAAAAGGCACGCGCCCCAGACAGCCAGAGCGCGTGCTTTCTCCCAACTATCCACTATCAACTAGCTGCTATCACCGAGCCGCTAACGATTACGGCCGTATTTCTCATGGCTGGACACCCAATCCGAGGAAGCAATGGCCGAAGCCAGCGAGATTTCCCCGGCCAGGACGGCACCGGCCACAATCTCGGCGAATTTGTTCACTTTGCCCCGCCCAACGCAGCCCAGCAGATTCAGGCATTCTTGCTGGGTTGCCAGCCCAGTGCCGCCGCCATACGTCGCCACAATCAACGAAGGGATGGTGATGGACATGTACAAATCGCCGTCTCTGGTGAGTTCCGTGTACAAAATACCGGCCGACGATTCGGCCACGTTGGCGACGTCTTGGCCGGTGGCGATGAAGAGGGCGGTGATGGCGTTGGCCGAGTGCAGGCCGTTGTTGTTGGCCCCGGACAAAATCGCGCCGACATTGGCGACGCCGTAATGGTAATAGAGGCTTTCCGGCTCGACGCGCATATGGTTGACCAGCACGTCGCGCTTGACGGTGCATTCGGCCGTGACGCGCTTGCCGCGCGTGCGCATGATGTTAATCTGCGATGCTTTTTTGTCGGTGGCGAAGTTGGATTCCAGGAAAAAATGCTTGATGGCGCCGGGGTCTGGGAAGTGGTCCAAAATCCAGCTACAGGCAGCGAAGGTGGCGCGGCCAACCATGTTTTGCCCGGCGGCGTCGCCGGTGGTGTAGTTGAAGCGCAGGTAGACGAAGCGGCTGGCAAGATAGGTGTCTATGTCGCGCAGTTTGGCGACGCTGGAAGTCGCCTCGGCCTGGTCGCGAATGTCGGCGATGTTTTCCTGGACCCATTTGGAGAAATCACGCGCCTGGCGGGCGTCTTCAAAGGAGAAGACTGGAGCGCGCTGCATGGCGTCGCCGACGATGGAGCAGGTGACGCCACCGCTGAGGTTGAGGACCTTGATGCCGCGATTGTAAGAGGCGACCAGCGTGCCTTCGGTGGTGGCCAGGGGGATGAGGAAGTCGCCCTGGGCGTGTTCACCCAAGACGGTAAGCGGGCCGGCAAAGCCGATGGGAATCTGGGCTACGCCGGCGAAATGTTCGACATTGCCGGCGAGGATGTGGGGGTCGAATGAGTAGTGGCGGATGTGATCTAGCTTGACGCCGCTAAAATCTTCGGCGAATTTTTGCCGTTCGGCGATGATTTCCGGGGCATAATCGTCGGTTTTGTCGCGGGGGATGCGGGTGAGGTGTTCGGTGCTGCCGCTGATGCTGTCTTCAACTTTGAGTTTGAGGTCGCCGAAAGGGGTGGCCTCGAAGCCGATTTCCAGCTTGTGTTTGCCTTCGGCCAGGTGGTCGGCCTGGGTGCGGATGATGAGGCTGGCGCGAAGGGGAAATTGGAGAGGGGAAACGGCCGTTATCTCATCCACTGCCAGCGTTTGACCATCTGCTAAATGAATTGTTACGCCATCCAGTGGGATGGCCTGTCCATCAAACTTGATACTGTTCAAACCGGTGAGGGCGGCGTCGCTGAGTCGGTTTTTCACCGAAAACTGCACGCCGCCGTTCACGTTTTGCAGGCTGCCGAAGGTGTAAAGCTGCTTGAGGATGAGACTGGGAATCTTAATTGCCATTTGAGGTTGCCTCCAGGTGTGGGTTAGGGTTGATAATCCTTGCCTTGCCGGTAAGTGACGCCAGTATGAGGTTGATGGGTGGCTCATTGTTGGACGCGGGCATTGTACTATCTTTGCCGCGAAAGGGGCAACCTGATTTTGGGCGTTAGAAGAATCAGGCGAGCACGTCTATGATGGCGCGGGGTTCGGGGGTTTCGGCGGGGCCGATAACGGCCGTTAACGCCTGGCTCAAGGAGAAGGGCGGACAAATCAATCTGGCTATCAGGCCGGTGGCCCGGTCGTATCGGTCAATCAAGGCGGGATGGGCTTCCGGGGCCAATTGATGCAGCGCCTGCGCCTTTTCCCAGGCAGATTGGCGTGCGCGCTGGAGGCTAAAATTACCCATCGCCTCATCGGCGCGCCCGCCCAGACTATCCACCAGGCGAAAAAGCGCCGACGATTGGTTGACGCCTTCCTGAACCTCGTCCAGCAGACCAGCCAACACCAGATTCACCTCGAAGAAGTCGTTTTTGAGGGGGTCTAGAGCGCAGTTGTGGCAAACTTGCGCGGCGGCGATGCCCAGGTCCAGGTTGATGTGGGCGTTCATGCCCAACAGAAGGTGGTGCAGCACGCTCGGTTCCGGGTCTTGGGCGCGGTCGAAGGCGTAAGCCCAGGCGCGTGTCGGCGGCAGCCCCTGGCGCTGCTGCTGGTAAGCCTCGATGTAGCGGTGGGCAAACACGACGTCCAGGTGTTCCATGCGTGCGGCGTCCTCGAAACGGCCGTTTGCCACCCCTTCTTTAATGCGCACCGTCACTTTGCGGTACATGGCGGGGAAGTAGCCCAAACGGCTGTTGTTTTGCCAGCATTCGTCAATGATGTCTGTGAGGTCGCGGATTACGTCGTCAATGGTTACGGCCGTCATAGCTGTCCCTTCCTGCCTTCCGTTTGTGAGATTAAGGGAAATGATAACGAGAATGGATAGACAGTCAAGCGGGAAACGGCCGTTGTATCTTCCCCCACCTTATGGCAAAATGGGGTCCGGCAGTCCGCAAACTCTATGATTTTCGTGAGGAACCCGCAATGGCTACAAAAAAACGGCACAATATGTTGGCGCTGATCGTCCTGGGATTTGGGCTGATGGCGACAGTTTTCAGCCTGTCGCAAATTACGCGGGGGGAAGACGTGGAGCCAACGCCGACCATAGACCCGTCGTTGACTTTGGAACCGCGAAATTACCTGCCGGCCATCGCCAAAGACCCAACCCCCACAGCGACGGCAACCCCTACCGCGACGCCCACAGCCACGCCGGTGTCCGGCTGCCTGCCGTCACCAGAAATTCCACCCAGCGACGCCGCCAACGAAGCCACAATCCGCAGCAGCATCAACCAGCAGCGCGGCAATAATGGCCTGCCTGCCCTTGATCTGGTCAACGAACTGGTGCAGTCTTCCCGCCGCCACAGCCTGGACATGGCGGTCAACCACTTCACCGGCCACACCGGCTCCGACGGCACTTCGGCCGCCGACCGGATGCGCGAGGCGTGTTACGATTTGAACTATTGGGGCGAAATCATTGGCTGGGGTTTTGGCGGCGATCCGGCGGCGATGATGAATTGGTGGCTGAACAGCCCGCCGCATCTGGCGACCATTCTGAACGTGTACGTTGAGGATTTTGGCGTGGGTTACGTTCGGCTTTCCGGCAGCGATTGGACGCATTATTGGACGGTGAACTTTGGCCGCCGCGCCAGTTCGCAGTTGACCGGAACGGAGCAGTTGTACCTGTGCGAATACACCGTGGAGAGTGAACTGGGCGGCAGTTCCTTGCGGATTTACAGCCCGGAGCCGTGTGTTGTGGTTGATTAAGGAACGCGGATTAAACAACCTGTCGGAGACCTGAGATTGGAGATTGAACCAATCTCAGGTCTCAGGTCTGTAAGTTATTTGATTTTTCGTTCCTTAATGGCTGGTTGGCTCGTTGGTTGGCAACAAACCAACTAACCAACCACTCTAAACTGCGCTTCCAGGTTCACCAGGTCCACTTCGCTGATGGCGACTGTGATCCGGCTGTCTAACGGCCGTTCCCCTTTCACATACACCCGCGTTTCCAGGTCCAAATCCGGCAGCAGCGCCACGTCTTTGTGCCCCCGCTTCTCCACGATGATGCCTTCCCCCTGCCAGTCTGGATTTTGCCGCAGGTAAACCAGCGTCCAGTGCCGGTTAGACTGGCGTTCGGCGCGGCGCACATCGCCGGAGATGGCGTCGGCTGCGCCCACGCGGGCCATCAACTCCTGCGCATCCAGCAATTCTTCCCCCAGCACATATGCCCGCAACTGCTGGTGGACCACCAGATCAAGATACCGCCGCAGCGGGCTGGTGGCTTGCGCGTATAAACCCAATCCCAGGCCAGTGTGCGCGCCGGGCGCGCTGCTGGGCTGGCTGGGTTTCATCAAGCGGCGGCGAGCGAAAAATTCGGCGGTGGTGCTGGCCGGCGGCAGCGGTTCGGCGGGTGGCTCCTGCACGGTGTAGGGCAGGGGGATGTTGTGGGCGAAGGCGAAGCGGGCGATGGCTTCACCGGCCATTAGCATGGCGTCGCGTACCAGATCGCGGCTGCGGAGGTTGGGCAACGGCCGTATGTTCACCCGTCCATCGTCATCCACCCTGACCCGCACTTCCGGCAGCTCTATCTCAATGGCCCCGTTTTCCCGGCGGCGCTGCTCTGAGCGCTGCGCGAGTTCGTATAACGACTTGAACGGCTCTTCGTGCAAACGGCCGTCTACTTCTTCATACGTCAGGCGCGTGACGTGGACCCAACTGGGCACAATCTCCAGATCGGCCACTGCGCCGTCTGGGTCCAGCGTCAGGCCAAAAGAGAGGGCGGGTGAAAGCTCGGCCAGCCCCAGACCGAGCCAGTGAGTGGCCGCTGGCGGCAGCATGGTGACGGTTCCTTCGGGCAGGTAAAGGTTAGCGCCACGGGCGCGCGCCTCCAGGTCCAGCAGGCTGTCCGGTGGGACCAGGGCGGCCACGTCGGCGATGTGTACCCAGAGACGGCCGTCTTCCCAGCTTAGGGCGTCGTCGGGGTCCTGGTTGCCTTCGTCGTCAATGGCGAAAGCGGGCAGGTGGGTCAGGTCGCGCCGCTCTTCGTCCGGCAGCGGTGGCACGGGCAAGTCCGGCGAGGACGTGGGCAGCCCGGCGCGAGTGGGGTAGGGGTTGTGGTGGTCGTCCCAATAACCGACGTGCAGCAGCAAGGCGTGGGCGGCTTCCGGCGTTTCCGGCTGGTTGAGGGCGCGAAGGGCCTGGCTGCGCTGATTTTGTCCCTGGGCCAGGGCGGCGATTTCTTGCAGGTAACGGCCGTCGCCGGCGGCCATTTCCCCTTTACCCAACCGCGCCAGAAAATCTTGCCACGCCTGTTCTTCGGCGGCTTTGGCGGCGCGGGCGGCCTGTTCCGCGCCAACTTGTGCCGGGGTGTGGACGTGGATTTTGTCAATGGCGCCGCTGAAATACAGACCATCGGCCACCAGTTCCCAGGCCGCCCAGGCGGTGATGGGCGTATAGGTGGTAAACGCCAGTTCGGCCAGTTCCGGCACGTTGGTGACGCTGCCCTGGAGCAGTTCCCAGGCGGTGGCTACGTCGCCCACCGGCGGTTTAAGACCGGCCAGGCTGCTGATGGGGCCGGGATGGAGCAGGTCTACATCTTTGGGACGCACTTTGAGGGAACGGCCGTCGGCCAGATCGATTTCTATTTTTTTGTCGTTGATTTTGCTGAGCCGCGCCGGTTGATTCTTGTAAAGTACCAGGCTGTTGGGCGGTAAAATTGTGTCAGACATAACGGTTAACCTCGTTGGCTTTAAGGAAGTCTGCATGAGTGGTTTACCCACCACCACGAATGAAAATCTTGGGAGCGCAGGCGTCCCGCCTGCCAGAGCGGACGGGACGTCCGCGCTCCCGTTTTCAAGGGAGTTGGCGCTATTGTAAGGGGTGTTGTCCATAGGAGCCAATCGGGTAAGAAATGACCTTTTTCCCCTATTCGCTCGTCTGGAGTTATGTCATACTATCGTCATGTTTGTTCTGAATGCCAACGACGACAAAAAAACCACAGACGAACTGCTTCAGGAATTAGGGGCTTTGCGTCATCAGGTTGTGGTGCTAGAGGCGCAGGCGGCAGCGAAAGTTGATCGTGAGCGGGAAGCCATGTACAGCGAGTTGTTGGAGCGCGCAAATGATGGCGTGACCATTTTGCAGGATGCAAACTTCGTTTATTCAAACTCCCGATTTGCGGAAATTATGGGTTATACGGTAGAAGAATTGCTGGAACGGCCGTTTGCCGATTACGTTCATCCTGCGGACGTAACTCTGGTGAAGGCGCGATACGAGCAACGTCTGCGTGGGGAAGACGTGCCGGAAGTATACGAAAGCGGCTTGGTCCATCGGGATGGGCGGCGCATTGACGTGATGCTGAACGCCGGGATTATTACATTTCGTGGGCGAAAGGCTGATTTTGTGTTTGTGCGCGATATTACCGAAAGCAAGCAGGCGCAAAAACAGGCGCAGCGGCTGCTGGAACAGCAGATTCGCTTGAATCGTCTGGCGCTTTCATTTGGACAAATCGCTCAACTAGAAGAGATATATCAGACGCTTGCGGAGTTGGTGCGCGAATTACTGCCGGTAGACTTACTCTTTATTTCCTTTTATGACGAAGCCACGCAGTTGATCCGGGCCGGTTATGCATATGCGTATGGAAAAACTCTGCCGGTAACGGATCTGCCACCGTTGCCATTGGCGCCACCTGGCATGGGTTTGCAAAGCCAGGTCATTCGCACCGGTCAGCCGATTTATGTGCCGGATTATCTGAAGACAGAGGCGGTACAAAAGACCATCCATGAGGTTCGCTCGGACGGTAAGGTGAAGTTGAATGCCACAGTTAGTCAGGTTGAAGACCCGGTTCATTCGATCCTGTATGTGCCGATGAAAGTTGGTGGGCACATCACGGGGGTGTTACAAATTCAGAGTACCCCGGTGGATGCGTATTCACCTGAAGACGTTGAATTCCTAACGGCGGTGGCGAATCTGGCGGCCGTAACCATTCAGAATGCGCGTCTGTTGGCGCAAACGCGGGAGCAGGCGCTGCAAATGCAGCAGATTATTCATAGTGTGCCGGAAGGGGTGGTGCTGCTGGATGCTCATGCTGCGGTGGCGATGGCGAATCCGGCGGCGCAAGCGTATCTGGCCAAAATGGCCGGCGTGCAGATTGGGGACGTGGTGGAACAATTGGGGGAACGGCCGTTAACCGACCTGCTTTCCTCGCCACCCACGGGCTTGTGGCACGAGGTTGCCGTGAACGATGCCGTCTATCACGTCATTGCCCGTCCGATTGATGCCGGGCCGACGACCAATGGCTGGGCGTTGGTGATCCACGATGGCACAAAGGAACGAGAAATTCAGCAGCGTGCCCAACAGCAGGAGCGGCTGGCTTCTGTGGGACAACTGGCGGCCGGTATTGCTCATGATTTTAACAACGTCATGACCATCATTGCCCTTTACGTGGACCTGGTGCAGTTGTCGGAGAAAGGATTATCGGCCAACGGCGTCAATCGTCTGAACATGATCTCCCAACAGGCCAATCGCGCGGCCGATTTGATCCAGCAGATTCTCGATTTCAGCCGGTGTGCGGTGTTGGAGCGACGGCCGTTAGACCTGTTGTCTTTTCTGAAAGAAGTCGTCAAGCTGCTCCAGCGAACGCTGGTGGAAAGCGTGACGATAGAGGTTGTGCATACGGCCAGCCGTTACACCGTCAATGCAGAC
>CALFEW010000305.1 GCA_937958365.1 uncultured Chloroflexota bacterium
CTGTTCACTGCTGCTGAAAACTGGTGCTAGATGGTGTGCAGCTCTGGAATGCTCTCCTCGCCCTGGCCGTTGGTGTGGCTGGCCGGTTTGGTGGCCCCTTTCAGGTAGGTTCCGCCGACGGGCAGGTAATCGTAACCGTTGGCTACCAGCGAGGTGAAGTCGGAAATCATGCGACGGCCGTCAATCACCAGATAAGGCGCGTTCACCGTCGTCTCGATGGTCCGCGCAATGCCGCGAAACTCTTCCCAATCGGTAGAAATAAAGACGGCATCGCTGCCTTCGATGGCGGCTCTGGCCGTTTTGTGGTAGCTGATGCGTTCAAACAGGTGGTTCTTGTCCGGGTTGAACCAGTATTCTTGCGCGGTGGAAGTCGCCAATGGGTCATAGGCGCGGATTTCGGCCACGCCGCGCCCTAAGAGCGCTTCGACGGCTTTCAGGGCGGCCGAATCGCGCATGTCGTTGGTGCGTTTTTTGAAGGCCAGACCCAGCAAGGCGACGCGCTTGTTGTTGAAGTTAAAGTCGGCTTCGTGGACGGCGCGGTCTACCAGATAGGTTTTCTGGTATTCGTTGATGTTGTAGACGGCCTGGAGCAAATCGGTGGAACGGCCGTTTTGGTTCATCTGGTAAATGAGCGATTGAATGTCCTTGCCAAAGCAGCTCCCACCGGCCCCATTGCTCACGTAAGACCCCCACGTACTGATGCGTGAATCGGCCGTGACGCCAATCTTCAAATCTTCCATGCGGATGTTGGGGAAGGTTTCCGCCAGCCGCGCCCCGACGCCATTCCAGAAGGAAATGTAAGTCAGCAGCAGGGTGTTGCCCATATATTTGATGGCTTCGGCCGTCTCCGGCGAGGTTTCCAGATAGCGAATGCGCACATGGTTGACGAAGTGGGAATAGATGCGGCGCAAAATCACAAAATCTTCCTGGGTATCTGCGCCCACCACCACGCGGTCTGGCTTGCGCGAGCCGTCTATGGCATTGCCCTGCGCCAGAAATTCCGGGTTGGAAGCCACGCCAAAGTTTTCCACGTTGTGCTGCTCCATCACGTTTTGCAGTACCCGCGCAGTGCCTACCGGCACGGTGCTTTTGTTTACCAGCACTACCCGCTTTTTATCCTGCCGATTGGCCAGCAGGTCGGCGACTTTGTGAGCGGCGTTGAGATAGTAGCTCAGGTCGGTGGAGCCGTCCCGGTTGGGCGGTGTGTTCAGGCAGAAGAAGAAAATATCTGTTCCTTCTACCAGGTCGGTGATGTCGGTGGTGAAAAAAAGATACCGGTCTTTGTTTTCGGCAATGGCCGCCGCCAGTCCAGGCTCGTTGACGTAGCGTTCGATTTCGGCCGCCTGACCGGTTTTGTAAGCGTTGATGCGTTTTTCGTCAATGTCGTAGGCCCATACTTCGTGACCATATTCAGACAAAACGGCCGCATGGGGCAGCCCCACGAAACCAGTGCCAACCACGATGATTTTCATCAGAAATACTCCTTATTTGCAATTTCGCCAGACAGACTAAAGAGGACACCAGGCATCTCGTGGCCCGGCGTCCTCAGTCAGGTGACGGTTCCTTTTTCTTAAAATTAGTCATGGTATCGTGTTAAAGATACGCGATCTACCCTAAGCCTGCCAGCTTACATTGGTACTTAATTTCTACGTTTCCCCGATTGTCTGTAATCCGTATTCCGTATTACGTGTCCCGTAATCCGACCACGGAATACGGTATACGGAATACGGTATACGGAACACGGCTCATGCCTCTTCCATCAAACGCGCCGCCCGCCGGCCGATTTCCACCGCATAGTTTGTGCCCCGGTCCCAAGGGTAAACCTGGCTCATGCTGGCGAAATACAGGCCGGGCAGCGGCGTGGTTATGTCTGGGATGTTGGTCGAGTGGTTGAGCAGGGGCACCGGTTGGGCGTACTTTTCGCGGAAGACCCAGCTTCGGCGCACCCAATCGGGCCGGAAATCGGGGTTGAATTGGGTGAGTACGCCGGTAAACAGGCTCACCAGCTCGGCATCGCTCATCTGGAAGTAGGCGTGGTCGGGCGTCACGTAGTCGCCGCAGTAGACGATGTGGTCGCCGCCGTAATGGGTGGAGCTGACGTAATTGGTGTGTTCCACCAGGGCCAGGAATGGGACGCTGCTCTGGCTCTTATCAGGCGAATTGGCAGGGATGTTGAGCCAGTAGGTGAGGTGGTCGGGGAGTAACGGCCGTTCCAACGCCAACGTCATCACCACCGCGCCCATGCTCTTCAGGTTGAGAAGCTGGCCCAAATAATCGGCGGGTAAATCGGGCGCTAGCCGAGATAGCAGGTGTGGCGACGTGGTGGCAAGAACCCGGTCGTACTCTATTTGTCCGGCGGAGGTGGTGAGGGTGAGACGGCCGTTTCCCCCCCGCGCAATCCCGCTGACCGGCGTATTGAGCAAAATCTGCCCGCCGCGCTGTTGGACTTCTTCTGTCAATCGCTCCGTAAACGCCTGAAAACCGCCGACAAAATAACCCAGCTTCGGCGTGCGCACGTGCAACCGCGCCCACATCCAGGCCATGTTTACGTCCTGGTAATACGGCCCAAACTTGCCAATCAGCAACGGCCGCCAGGTCAGTTCATAGATTTTTTTGCCGTACCAGCGACGCAGCCAGGTATCGGCCGTTTGCTGTTCCAGCGTGCGCCACGGCTTTGTAAAGCGCAAATAGGCGCTGACCAGGCCAAAGCGGGCCACGTCGAGCAAATTGAAGCCGGGGAAGGTAATCCAGCGCAGCGGCGAATCAAAGGGCACAATCTTCCCCTTGTAAATCACCGAGGTCGTCGGGCGCGGGAAAAACAGCCTGTCGCTAAAGCCCAATTCTTCCACCAGTTGAATGATGGCTTTATCCGACTGGAAAATGTGGTGGTAAAACTTCTCCAGCGGCCACTCCCAAGTCTCGTCCTGAAAACCAGACGCCAGCCCGCCGGTGTGGTCTGTCGCTTCGTATAGCGTTACTTGATGCCCGGCGGCCAACAAATCATAGGCCGCCGAAAGGCCGGCAATCCCGGCCCCGATGATGGCGATGTGCATAACTATGCGTCCTTTGCTTGTAATCCGTGTTCCGTGTTCCGTGTTCCGTGTTCCGTGTTCCGTGTTCCGTATTTTGTATTCGGATTACGGATTACGGATTACGGCTCACGCTCTTCCTTCATCTCCGCCGCTTTGCCGATGTCGGCCCAACTCAGCCCCTCGCGGATCATGTAATAGAAGCCCAGAACGGTGATGGGCAGCCAGAGCGCGGCGTGTAAAACGAGGGTGTAGGCAGCGGCCGTATTGGCCGGCACGCCGTACAACTTCAGCACCTCAATGCCCGGCGTATCAAACGTGCCCACGTAGCCAGGCGCGGAGGGCAGCGTTGTTGCCAGATTCACGACGCCGTTCATGAGCATCAGGGCGAAGAAGGTGACTTGAAAGTCGAAGG
>CALFEW010000306.1 GCA_937958365.1 uncultured Chloroflexota bacterium
CCAACAAAGGATGGCCGATGGACGGCCGTTGCGTCCGCCGCCGTTCCGGGACCCAATAACGGCGGTGCTGAAAAGGATAGGTGGGCAGTCGCAGCTTTTGCCGGGCAAACGGCCGGTCGAACCCGGCCCAATCCACGTCTACACCGTACACAAACAGGTCGCCCAGGCTAGCAAGCATCTGCTGCCAATCATCCCGGCCCAGGCGCAGCGAAGGCAGCCACAACCCGGCGGCATCGTCGGGCAGGCAGCGCCGCCCCATGCCCAGCAGCGTAGGATGCGGCCCGATTTCCAGGAAGAGGGCGTACTTGTTATCATGCAGCCAGTTCATGGCCGCCTGGAACTGCACCGGCTGGCGCACGTGGTCGCGCCAATAGGTGGCGTGGGTCAGCGCATCATCCATCGCCGGTTGGCCGGTGACGTTGGAAATAATGCGCAAACGGGGGCGCGCATAGGCAATTTCGGCGGCCACTGCGGCAAATTCGGCCAGTATCGGCTCCATCAACGGTGAGTGGAAGGCGTGGGACACGGTGAGCGGCTTGGCTTTGATACCTTCGGTCTCAAGCTGGCTGAGAATGGCAGCAACGGCCGTTTCCGCCCCGGAAATCACCACGTTTTGCGGCCCGTTGACGGCGGCGATAGACACCGCATCCGCAAACGCGGCAATGGCGGTTCGCACCGTCACCTCATCGCTAAAGACGGCGGCCATCGCCCCCCCAGCAGGGAGAGATTGCATTAAACGACCGCGCGCGGCAATCAACTTCAGGCCGTCTTCCAGGCTGAACACCCCGGCGACACAGGCGGCGACGTATTCGCCCACGCTGTGTCCCATCACGGCCGTTGGCTGCACGCCCCACGACTGCCACAGGGCAAACAGGGCATACTCGATGGCGAACAGCGCCGGTTGGGTGTATTGCGTCTGGTGAATGTCGTCGCTTTCGTCGAACATCACGGACAGCAGCGGGCGGGGTAGATACGGCCGTAAAATCTCGTCACACCGGTCCAACGCGGCGCGGAAAACGGGCTGCGTTTCATACAACTGCCGCCCCATGCCCGGATACTGCGCTCCCTGTCCGGTAAACAGGAAGGCGATTTTCGGCCGGTCGGTGGTCTGGATGCGGCCCTGGACGACGCCGTTGGCCGCTTCGCCGTCAGCCATGGCGGCCAACTTTTGCTGCGCTTCAACGGCCGTTCCCGCCATCAGCGCCAGACGAATGGGCAAATGGGCACGGCCGTGATTGGCCGTGAAAGCGGCGTCGGCCAGACTTTGAGCCGGCGCGGCGGCCAGCGCCTCAGCCCAGCGCCCGGCTAATTGGGCCAACGCCGCCTCGGTCTGAGCGGAAAGGGTGAGCAGGTGATACGGCCGTTCCACTTCTGCCGCCGCCCGCTCCGGCTGCGCCACTTCACCGACGATGACGTGGGCGTTGGTTCCGCTAAAGCCAAAGGAGCTGACCGCGCCGATGCGCCGGTTTGCCTGCCAGGGCGTCAGACGAATAGGCACGGTCAGCGGCCAATCGGCCCAGGGAATGAGCGGATTGGGCGTCTCAAAATGCAAATTCGGCGGAATTTCGCCATGCTGCACGGCCAGCACCAGCTTGATAAAACTGGCAACCCCGGCGGTAGATTCCAGGTGGCCGATGTTGGTTTTCACGGAGCCAAGAATCAAGGGCTGGTCGGCGGACCGATGAGCGGCCAACACTGCGCCCAACGCCTGAACCTCGATGGGGTCGCCCAGGGCCGTGCCGGTCCCGTGCGTTTCCACAAAGCTGACGTCCCCCGGCTGAAGACCGGCGTTTTGCAAGGCGGCTTTCATCACCGCTTCTTGCGCCGGGCCGTTGGGCGCGGTAAGGCCGCTGCTGGGACCATCCTGGTTTACGGCCGTGCCCCGCACCACCGCCAGCACGTTGTCCCCATCCGCCAGGGCGTCGGACAGCCGCTTCAGCACGACGACGCCGCAGCCTTCGCCGCGCACAAAGCCATCAGCGCGGGCGTCGAAGGTTTTGCAACGGCCGTCAGGAGCCATCATGTGAAATTTAGAAAGCGCGACGGTTATCTCTGGGACCAACATCGTGTTGGCCCCACCGGCCAACGCCAGACGGCACTCGCCGCTGCGCAAACTCTGGCAGGCCAGGTGAATGGCGACCAGCGACGACGAGCAGGCGGTGTCTATGGAAATGCTCGGCCCTTGCAGTCCCAGCACGTAAGAAATGCGCCCGGAAGCCATGCTGTGCCCTACGCCGGAGCCATAATAGGTATCAATCTCGTTGATGCCACCGTCGGCAAGCTGCATTTGGGCGTAATCATTGCCCGTAATGCCCATAAAAACGCCGGTCGCGCTGCCGGTTAATTTGTCCGGAGCCTGCCCGGCATGTTCCAGCGCCTCCCAGGAAACTTCCAGCAGCAGGCGCTGCTGCGGGTCCAGGGTGGTCGCTTCGCGGGGTGAAATATTAAAAAGCTGGGGATCAAATTGATCTACTTCGTCAATAAAACCGCCCCAACGGGTAGACATCATGCCTGGACTGTCGGGATCGGGATGGTAGTAAGCGTCAATGTCCCACCGTTCAGCCGGCACTTCGCGGATGGCGTCTACGCCAGCGCACATCAGCTGCCAAAAGGCGTCCGGCGTATTGGCCCCGCCGGGAAAACGGCAGCCCAATCCGATGACGGCAATCGGCTCTTGCCGGGCGTGTTCCAACGTTTGCACACGCTGCTGTAGTTTTTCGATGGCCAGATATGCACGCTTTAAGGGCGACAAATCCGAGGACTGACCAGGTGAATTGCTCATAATTTTTCTTGGCTGCTCAATCGTGCAAAAGTTTATGGCTCTTGGGAAACTCACGGGGTTGACAAGGTAGCGAGGAGTTCTATCTCTGGACCACTACTCGCTACTCGCCACGTCAAACCATACGAAATCCCAAAAAACCAAGTTTATTTATAGCGTGGGAGACTTACAAACTGTCTAGCTTTTTCAACAGCATCGCTTCCACTTCGTCGTCAGACAGTTCATCAAGCTGTGCGCCACTTTCGGTAACAGGCACATCAAGATAAGGAGCGGCAACGGCCGTTTCCCCCACCCCCACACGCTCCAGCCGCGACTGACAATAGGCGACCACGGCCGCAATCGTCGGATAATCAAAAATCAAGGTCGCCGGCAGCGTCCCAGACAAACCCAGCCCGGTTTGCAGCCGGTTGCGCAGTTCCACCGCCATCAGCGAATCCACGCCCAGGTCCATCAGCCGGTGGCGCTGGTCAATGACATGGTCGGCGGGCAGCCGCAAAATGCGGCCCACCTGCGCCCGCACGAAAGTTGTCAGCATCTCTGCCTGTTCGTCCGGCAAAGCAGCCCGGTAACGCTCCACGAAGCTGTCTTCAACCGCGGCTTCGTCAACCGCTGCGGCAACGTCTTCGCTGGTTGCATGGGTTGCGGGCAAAGCACGCGCGCCAAAAACGGCCGTCACCGCCTGCTCAGGCACGGCCGTTTGCGCCAGAATCACGTTCGTACCCAACGACACCGGCAGCACACCGGCTTCAGGAAATACGGCCGTGTCGGCAAAACCGGCGGCGGCCAGCG
>CALFEW010000307.1 GCA_937958365.1 uncultured Chloroflexota bacterium
CCAGCAAAACTGCACGGTGGAATTGAGCAACGGCGGTGGCAATATCCAATACCCACAGAGAACGACGGGCAACGGGAACGATTACGAATGTTTTGGCGGGCAAACGGCCGTTAACCCTCAACTTGGCGCTCTCTCCGACAACGGCGGCCCGACGCTAACCATTCCCTTGCTGGCGGGCAGTCCGGCCATTGGCGGTGGTCTGAACGCCGCCTGTCCGGCCACCGACCAGCGCGGCTTTCCCCGCGCCGATGGGCAGTGCGACGTGGGCGCGTATGAAGCGGGCGCTGCGCCGGGACCAATTCTGCACCGTCTCAGTCCGCCCTGGGCCGGCGTCAACGAGGCGACGGGACCGTTCACGCTGACGGTCTATGGCGCGGAACTGACAGCCGATTGCGTGGTACGCTGGAATGGGCAGGCGCGGCCGACGACTTTTGTGGCCGGAGACCGGCTAACGGCCGTTCTGCCCGCCGGTGACATCGCCGCGCCGGGCGTCGTCATGGTGACTATCTACGACACGGCCCGCGACGCGGAGTCTACCGGGCGGCCGTTTACGATTGTGCCCATGTTGTACAAGGTGTATGCGCCGGTGGGGGTAAAGTAAAGCAGGGATAACGGCCGTCTGCGGCGGGCTTTTAGGGCGACTCCGTGGGTAGTTAACGGCCGTTGCCCGTCTTTTGCCTCTCACCCGCACTTTGCTATCATTCGCTTATGACACCGACCACAGCTACCCTCACCCGTCAACAAATCGTTGACACGTTACACACAGCGTTACGCGCCTTGCCGGCGGTCCACGCCGCCTGGCTGGGCGGCAGCGACGCCACCGGGCGCACCGACCGCTATTCAGACATTGATTGCCAGGCTCTGGTGGATGATGAAGCGGTGGAGAGGGTCTTTACGGCCGTTACCACCGCCCTGAACACCCTTTCCCCCATCGCCCAGCAGTACCGCATCCCTGAACCTACCTGGCACGGGCACTCCCAAACCTTCTACCGCCTGCAAGACGCGCCACCCTGGCTGTTGGTAGATTTCGCCGTCCTGAAGATGAGCAGTTCGCCCGCCAACCGCTTTCTGGAGCCGGAACGGCACGGCCGTCAGCTCGTCCTCTTTGACGATGGCGGCCTGGTGCAGCCCGCGCCTTTTGACCGTCCAGCGCATGAAGCGGCGCTGCGGGCGCGTCTGGTTCATTTGGTCGCCCGCTTCGATTTGTTCCACATTTTTGTGGACAAGGCGATCTGGCGGCAAGACGCAGCCGACGCTCTTAGCACGTACCATGCGGTCACGATTCGCTCGCTGGTTGAACTGCTGCGCATGCGTTACTGTCCCGACCGGTATGATTTCGGCCTGCGCTATCTGGACCGGGATTTGCCGCCAGAGGTGCGCCGGCAGGTGGAGTCGCTGCTTTTCTGCGGCAGCTTAGAGGAGTTGG
>CALFEW010000308.1 GCA_937958365.1 uncultured Chloroflexota bacterium
TTCTCCTGACGTATTCCGTGTTCCGTATTCCGTTTTCCGTGTTCCGTATTCCGTGTTCGCATTACTTCACGGCTTACGGCTCACGGTTCACGGCTCACGGCTCACGGCTCACGGTAGCTCAAACCCCCACGCCCCGGCCACCAGGATGATGTTGGCGTAGGGGGTAAATTCGCCGGTGCGGATGATGGCGCGGGAAACGGCCGTTTGCCGCTTAAATTCCACGTGGGGTATCAGTTCCACCGGCGTGTCGCCCAAAATTTCGCACACAGCCGCAAAGATATGCGGGCTGATAGCCTGCATCTCTTCAGCGACGATGGCCTTTTCGACAAACATTTCGGTCAGGATGACGCGCAGCGTCTCCAGAAAGGAAGGTACGCCGGTCGTCAGGGCCAGGTCAATGCGCTGCGTCGTCGCCGGAATGGGCAGACCCGCGTCGGCGATGGTGAGGGTATCCGTGTGACCCAGGCCGCCGAGTACGGCCGTAATCGGTTGGTTGATAACGCCTACCTTTTTCATGCTTCCTTCCACTTGATGTTACAGCCGATAGACGGCCGTTGCTCCGCCGCCACCGGCTCCCCGGCCAACATCGCCTCCAGCGCCGCCCGCACGTCTTTACCGGTTACCGGCACGTCGTTACGCGGCCGGGCGTCGTCCAATTGCCCGCGATACATCAACTGCAACGCGCCATCAAAAATGTAAAAGTCCGGCGTGCAGGCCGCCTGATACGCTCTGGCGACGCTCTGATCCTCGTCATACAAATAAGGAAACGAGTAGCCTTGCTCCGCTGCCACCACCCGCATCTCATCCGGGGCATCGGCCGGGTACGCTTCTATGTCGTTGGAACTGATGGCTACAAACGCCACGCCACGCGGTTGGTAATCTTGCGCCAGCCGCGCCAATTCCTTGTTCACGTGTTTCACATAAGGGCAATGGTTACAAATGAACATGACAACGGTGGCAACGTCAGATTTTAATTCCGCCAGGGACACCATCTCGCCTGATACCACGTCCGGCAAAACAAACTCCGGCGCCATCGTACCTAGCGCCAGCATATTCGAGGGAACAGCCGCCATAGTAGACTCCTTCAAAAAAAGACACGGATTGGCTGAACCACTGCGTTCAACCAATCCATGTCTCACATTAAAACTTACTGTTTCGGGGCAAAGCGTTCGTAATCGCCGGCATTGTCGGGGGTCAGCAGCACCATGTCAATGGACTGCTTTTCCGGCTTGCCTGTGCTGCCGGTGGTGATGAATTGGTGCGCCTGCAACACGGCCTGGGTCGCCATTTCGGCAACCGGCTGGAGCGCTGTGGCCTTCAATTCACCCGCCACGATGGAGGCGATGGCGTCGTCGCTGCCGTCGAAGCCCATGACGATCACGTCGGTCCGGCCGGCGGCGATCAGCGCGGCTTGCGCGCCCAAAGCCATCGTGTCGTTACCGGCGATGACGCCCTTGATGTCCGGGTTGGCTTGCAGGATGGTTTCCATCACGTCGAAGCCTT
>CALFEW010000309.1 GCA_937958365.1 uncultured Chloroflexota bacterium
CCCGCTCACCCACCACATAGGCGCTGGTGCAGACAAAGGCCAGGTCTACGCCGCCGCTTTCCAGCAGGTCATTGACTTCGCCATAGGTGCGGCGCTGGACCAATTCGACCGGCCGGTCTAGCTGCTGGCTCAGGTAATCCAGCAGGGGTTCGTAGCTGTCCATCGTGCCGCGCGGCGAGATGATGGCGGCGACGGCGACGCGGAGGGGGAGAACGGCCGTGGTGGAGGGATTGGGTAACGGCCGTAATTCCGTCAGATCAATACGCTCGGCCTGGGCCGCCGGAGTAGCGCAGCCGGACAGGAGGAGGAGGGCAGCAAGAAGGAAAAAGTAACGCATAAGAATTGTCAATTGACAATTGCCAATTGTCAATTCGCCAGCAGGTCATTGACCCAGGTGTAGGCGGCGATGGTGTTGGGCATGCCCAGGGTGGTGACGGCCAGGGTGACGACGTGTTTAATTTCGGCGGGGCTGATGCCGGCTTCCAGGGCGCGGCGGGTGTGAGCGTGGACGGCGCCTTCGTGCCCCAGGCCAATCGCCAGAGCCAGTTTAACGAGTTGACGGGTTTTGTCGTCCAGGGGACCGTTGTCGTGGCTGGCGGCGGCCAGTTGTTCGTAGGCGGCGGCGATGGCCGGGAATTCGGTCATAAATTGGTTGTGAGCTTTCGGTTTGTCGGTCATAGTGCTTCCTATTATTTCATATCCCAGGCACAGTCTAATTGCCTGTTTTATAGCCAACTGGCGATGTCATCCCAAAGTTCTGGTCTTTCCAGAAGTTCAGCAAATTGCGTTACCCAGTTTTGAATGCGTTTCTGATCTAGTTGAGGATGACGTTGGATAATGCCTTGGATGTCCAACAGGTCTTTTGGGCGGTGAGCAATCGCCTTCATGATGATCAAATCCTCCGGCGTGGGTAGGCGAATGCTCAAAGCCTCATCAATCTTATGCGCTTCGCTTCGGGCAACCATTTCTTGCTCAAACGGCAAAATACCAAGTGAAATATCTATGCCTGTCTGTGAAGCAACGTGACGTAACAACAAAACCCGGTTACGGCGGGCAAACTCTTCAGCTTGTGGGATACGCGGTTCGATACCTTCTTGTTGCGCGATTTTTAGGAAATGGGGGATTTCTTCGACTGAAAGCAACACCATTGCATCAAGGTCTTCGGTAAAGCGCGCCTGACCTAAAAGGCTCACGGCGATACCGCCAATAACGACTCCTTGATGATCAAAATGGGACAGAAGCCTTTCCAAAGACTGTAACGGATCGTGGAAAAGATTGTGTTGTTCAGTTGGCGACATATTGCGCCCTTAACCTGGCCCACAACATGAACAACTCCATTTCTCCATCATCATTCCCTCGCGTAATACCCAGGCGGGATGCACGGCGTCTGATGGCGTTGAGTTGGCGCCAATTTTCGGCGACGGAGTATGATTGGAGTTCCTGTTGTTCTATTTCAGCGACAGCAGCCCATCGCTGAATATATGCTTTTGCTTCAGATGCGTCCATGCGCCAAGTATAGCATAAGATGGGAGGGTGTCGGCAGAGGGATTGTCATGGCCCGTTACCCGCCCCGTTCCCGCTTCACCATCACCCCACCAACCACAAACAGCAATTCTTCCGGCGAGTAGTAAGCCGGGCCAGCGCAGGCGGCGCAAAACGGCCGTCCCTCCCGCATTACCTCCCGCTCATTGATAATTTCCTCGCCGCACCCGGCGCAGTTCACCCGCACGACGGCCCGGCTGACGATTTGGGCCACCGGTACGCTGAGGCGCACCGGCTGGATGGTGAGCAGTTCGTCGTCGGGCATGTGCTGGTAGCCGATGAGTTGGGCGTAGTAGTGCTTTTTCTCGTCGGGGGCGTAGGTATAGGCTTTTTCGCGGATGTCGGGTTGGGGGGATAGGCGCACGGCCGTTTCCGTTTTCACATCCACAAACGTGGCGCCAATCTTGCCATAATCGGCCAGGCGCAACGTGCGGTGGCCCATGGTGCAGCCCGTCGCCGCCGCCACGCCATCGGCAAAGCAGCCATCCGTCTCCACGATAATCAGCAGCCGCTTATCGCTGCGCGGCACATCTAATCCCAAAGCGGTTGCCCCCGCCAGCCCGATGCGTGCTCCTAAAACCTGGCGCGGGCACAAATGTTTGTGCTGCGATGATGAAATTTCCAGAATGGTTTGTAATAGTTGCATCGGCAAAATCTCCGCAAAGTTCATAGTATTGTATAATATGCAAGTGATTGATTTGAAATACGGTGCTTTCTTATAGCAAAAACGGCAAATAAACAATTATGGCTAAACTCCAAGTTGTCTCCCAGGTTGACCTTGAACAAGTTTTAGACAGCGTAACTCAGCTAGAGACGCCTACACTCGAACAGTTTGCTTTTCGGGTAAATGCACTTCTGGCACGCCGTAAAGCAGTCCGTTTGCCCAGGCAAGAAGCTGAATTGCTACAAAAAATCAATCAAGGGCCACTACAGGCCGTCCAGGAACGATTTGCGCTGTTAAATGCCAGACGCCAGGCAGAAACCCTGACCGCTGCTGAACATCAAGAACTGCTTGGCCTAATTGATCAGGTTGAACAGGCAGACGCCCAACGACTGCAATACTTGATCGAGCTGGCACAAATCCGTGAGCTTTCCTTAGACGAACTGATGGGCCAGCTTGGCATCCAACCGCCAGAATATGCCTAAGCTCTATATTTCCAAAACAAAACGCCGCACCATTCGTGAGCGCGCACAT
>CALFEW010000310.1 GCA_937958365.1 uncultured Chloroflexota bacterium
AGCGTCGGCAAAACGCTCTTTAGGATCATAGGCCAGGCAGCGCATAATAATGGCTTCAAAAGCAGGCGTCACTGAAGAATTAATGGGGCGAATCGGCCGTTCGGCAAACGTAAATGGCGGTTCCAATCGTGGGTCCTGCCGGGTTAACAAATGATGAAGCGTCGCGCCCAGGGCATACACATCGCCGGCCGGCGTCGCCAACCCCCGGTACTGTTCCGGTGGTGAATACCCTTCCGTGCCGATCATGGTGCCCTTGTTGCCGCCTTCAAAAATCTTGGCAATGCCAAAGTCAATCAGCCGAATGCGGTTGTGCTGATCCAACATAATATTAGAAGGCTTCATGTCGCGGAAGACGATAGGGCTGGGCTTTTGATGATGCAAGTGTCCCAAAGCATCACAAAGCTGGATGGCCCAATCTAAAGCGCGTTCCTGATCCAATGGCCCGGTTTGTTCTTCCAGCCAATGATCCAGGTCTTTGCCACGAATGAGGTCCAACACCAGGTAGCTGCGATCTTTTTCAGTAAAATAATCCGAAACGTCGGGGATGGCGGGATGGTCCAGCATCGCCAACATACTGGCTTCCCGCTCAAACGATTGAATGGTAAGTTCGCGGATTTTGGGATCAGGGGCCGAGATGACCATCTCTTTGATGGCGCATAATTTGGTCACATTGGGAAAACGCATGTCTCGCGCCTGGTGAACCGAGCTAAAACCACCCGCACCTAAAACACCTACGATGCGGTAGCGATCTTGCAACATGTCGCCGGGCTGTAGACCAATTTTGGCGGTGGCTTTCTTTTTCCGACCCTGTTTACCGGGGAGTTGTCGGGTTGTTAATCGCCCCATATTTAAACGCCTTCCCTATTTATTCAGCAACAGCTAATTATAAGTTGACCCAGCCTGATTTATCAAGCAAACAGTACAATGGTGTCAGCAGACCGAGATGTTTGAGGCGGTGGGGAGGAGTGTCAGCCATAAGCCGTCTTCCGCCACACCCGTTCTCCCCCGACACTTGCCGTAAAATTGGTGATTTTTTGCTCCAGGTCAGCCTGGTCAACAAAAAAGGAGCTAAACTGAGAGGCAAACGCGGCAATGGCCGCCATTTTGGCTTTCAGGGCGGCTGCCGACAAAGGAATGACCTGTGATTGCCAGAAGGGAGCATCTGGAGGGATAACGGCCGTTAACGCCTCCCTATTCGCCACATACGGATAATCTTCATAATATAACAGCTTTGCACCAAAGCGTCGCTCGGCTGCTGCCCGCGTGATCTGATGATCCACGTGTCCACCCACCGCCAAAGGCGCATAAACCTGGCTGTCCGCCGGAAACTGAGCCATCTGGTTCGTCAACCGGGCGATCAAACGCTCGTCGGTCGGATGAATGGTGGCGGTAACGTCTAACCAGGTTGGGTACAAAGGTTGTCCATCGTCCGGGTGCGTGCGGTAAACGCAGTCCAGAATGGGCCAATGCTCATAGTCCGCGCCTAAAATCTGGCAGGCTTGCCTGTCTTCAGCGCGGCGGGCAGCCACCACGTCCCCGGCCAATTCCCAACGGGCGTGTAAACTCCGGGCAAACGCGGAGGGCGGCTGCGCCGGGGCATCGCCGGCCGTTATGGTGACGACAAGCACAGATTGGCCCACGGCCGTTTGCTGATAAATTTGACCGCCGCAAGACAAGGCAGCATCATCGAGGTGGGGAGAAAGGTAGATCGCGTCGTAATGTGTGCGCATGATACAATGATCCATATAATAACAGAGCAATGATAAAAAAGTTAACCCATCTTGATGAACGTGGTCAAGCCCACATGGTAGACGTAGGCCACAAGCCGGAAACAGAACGAATCGCTGTGGCGCGTGGGCGCGTGATCATGGAACCTGAGACGCTGCAACTGATTATAGAGGGAAACCTTAAAAAAGGGGATGTTTTAACCACCGCTCAGTTAGCCGGCATCATGGCCGCCAAACGCACCGGTGAACTGATCCCTCTTTGCCACCCGCTCATGCTAACGCATGTGGACGTAAGCTGCACGCCAAACGAAGCAGAAAATTGCGTAGATGTGGAAGCCACTGCCCGGCTGGTCGGCAAAACAGGCGTGGAAATGGAAGCGTTAACGGCCGTGTCCGTCGCCGCCCTCACCATTTATGACATGGCTAAAGCCGTAGACCGCCACATGCGCCTGACAGACATCCGCCTGATCCACAAATCCGGCGGGCAAAGCGGCCCATTTAACGCCGAAGAATGATTATGAACCTGACTATTCGTCTTTTTGCCACCCTGAAAGACCGCGCCGGACAGGACAAAATAGAGCTAAATCTCACGCCTCCCGTCACCGTAGCCACCATGCTGGCAGCCATCGCTGCCCAATATCCTGCCCTGCACGAAGCTTTGCCCAGCGCGCTTGTGGCCGTCAACCAGGCGTTTGCGTTTAAGGATACGGCCGTGCAGCCCGGCGACGAAATCGCTATCTTCCCGCCCGTCAGCGGCGGCGCTGAACACCTGCCCCATCCCACCTACTTCGCCATCACCAACGAGCCGCTAGACATGAACGCCATCCACCAACAACTGGCCCAACCAGACGTGGGGGCGGTCGTCAGCTTCACCGGTTCTGTGCGTGGTCAGACCTGGCGCGAAGGGCTGCCGCCGGAGACGTTGTACCTGGAATACGAAGCCTATTCAGCCATGGCCGAGCGCAAAATGGCCCAAATTGCTCAGGAAATCTGGGCGCGCTGGCCGCTGGTAAAAGGCATCGCCATCGTGCAGCGTATCGGCCAATTAGCCATCGGCGACGTGACGACCTACGTGGCCTGCGCCGCCGGCCACCGCGACCAGGGTGTGTTCGACGCCGCTCGCTATGGTATTGACCGTTTGAAGGAAATTGTGCCCGTCTGGAAAAAAGAAGTAGGCGCCGACCGCAGCCTATGGGTGGAAGGGCATTACCAACCAACGGAAGAAGATAATAGTTGATAGTTGGGAGTTGATAGACCTTCCCAACTCCTGACTAACAACTCCCAACTACTATGAATTGGCAACAACAATCTGCGGAATTTGCCCAAAAACAGAACTTAACCCACGCGCCGGGTGTTTATGCTCTTGATTTGATAAGCGAGGTGGGCGAGGTAGCCAAAGAAATTTTGCTGGCGACCGATTATGGCGAACGGCCGTTTCAACCCCGCGCCAACCTTGCCGGCGAATTAGGTGACGCCCTGTACAGCCTGTGCCTGCTGGCAACGGCCGTAGGCGTAGACCTCGACAAAGCCCTGACCATGACCCTGGAAAAATACGCCACACGCCAGCAAACCACAGGGTACGTCGGCAGTTCATCATCCTGATAAAATCGGAGTTCATTCATGGACAATAACAACAGGCAAAAGCCGCGTGTGGTTATCACCGGCATGGGCGTTATCACCCCGCTCGGCCACAACGTCCCCGATACCTGGGCGGCCATTCTGACCAGCAAATCTGGCATTGGCCCCTTCACCATCATTGACAAAGGGGACCACACCTCTGGCGGCGTCTGCGAGATAAAAAACTTTGACGCCGAAGAATTCCTCGACAAACGCCTGGCGCGCCGCCGCGACCGCTACCAACAACTGGCGACCATCGCCGCCAACGAAGCCATGGCCCAGGCCAGACTCCCCATCACCGACGCCAACCGCGAGCGCATCGGCGTCATCGTGGGCACCGGCGTAGGCGGCATCCGCACGCTGGTAGAGCAAGAACACGTTGTGATAGAAAAAGGACTGCGCCGCGTCAGCCCCTTTGCCATCACCATGATTATGCCCAACGGCGCGGCCGGCATGTTGGCAATAGACTATGGCATCCAGGGTCCCACCACCACCATCACCACCGCCTGCGCTGCCGGTAATGACGCCGTCGGCCACGCTATGCGGGCCATTCAATGTGGTGATGTGGACGCGGTGCTGACCGGTGGCAGCGAATCCATCATTACACATGTGGCGGTGGCTGGCTTTGAACGGGCAGGGGCCACGTCTGTTGCGAGTAGTTGCGCGCCACGGCCGTTCGATAAAAACCGCGATGGCCTGGTCGTGGGCGAAGGGGCCGGGATGTTGGTGCTGGAGCGGCTGGATCACGCCCAGGCGCGCGGCGCAACCATCCTGGGCGAAATCGTCGGCTACGGGCAAACGACCGACGCCTACCACATCACCGCCCCTGCCGAAGGCGGCGCCGGGGCAGCCAGAGCCATCCGCAAAGCCCTGGCCGATGCCGGTCTGCAACCCACCGACGTGGATTACATCAGCGCCCACGGCACAGCCACCCAGCTCAACGATTCGTCGGAAACGGCCGCTATCAAAAGCGTCTTTGGCCCCCACGCCTACGACCTGGCCGTCAGTTCAACCAAATCCATGACCGGCCACATCATGGGCGCTACTGGCGCCATCGAAACCATTTTCTGCGCCCTGGCCATTCGTGACCAGATCGCCCCACCCACCATCCATTATGAAACGCCAGACCCCGACTGCGATCTGGATTACGTGCCCAACGTGGCGCGTCCTCGTCGCATTCGCGTGTGCCTGAACCATGCTTTTGGTTTTGGCGGCCACAACGCAGTTTTGGCTATTCGGGAATTTACAGCTTAATATGGACGAAGGACTCCCCACGTTAGAAAGCCTCATGGGCGTGCAATTTAATGATTATTCGCTGCTGACGCGCGCGCTTACGCATCGTTCTTTCTTAAATGAAAACGAGCAAGTATTGCAAGACAATGAACGCCTGGAATTTCTAGGCGACGCCGTGCTGGATTTTGTTGTTGGCGCGTATTTGTATAA
>CALFEW010000311.1 GCA_937958365.1 uncultured Chloroflexota bacterium
CAGGTTAAACGGCCGTTTCGCCATCAAACCCCGCACTTCTTTCAGCTTCATGCCCCTCATCGTTGCCCCCTTCCTGCACAAAGATTTCCGCCACCTCCTCAGCAACACCATCCCCCTGGCCGTGCTGGCTTACCTGGTGATGCTGCCCAACACCATCGCCTTTTGGATCGTCACGCCCATCGTCATGCTGGCGAGCGGCCTGGGCATCTGGCTGTTTGGCAAAGCCGGGACCGGCCACGTAGGAGCGAGCAGCCTGATCTTGGGCTACTTCGGCTACGTCCTGGCCCGTGGGATTTTATTCCGTGATATTGTCTCCATCCTGATTGCCGTGGGTGTGCTGGTTTTGGGCGTCATTTTCTACGGCGCATTTGGCATGATCAAGCAAATCGCGCCCGGCAAAGAAGGCATTTCCACCACCGGCCACCTGTTTGGCTTTTTAGGCGGCTTTCTGGCCGCCTGGCTGGTCAGTTTGCTTATCAATTAGATGTTTGAACTTACGCCTGTTCAGGAAGAAGCCATCCAGGCCGGGAAAAACAGCTTTCTGCTGGGACCGGCCGGAACCGGTAAAACGACGGCCTTGCAGCAACGTCTGCTGCGCCTGCTGGCCGATGGCGAACCGGCCTATACGATTCTGGTCCTGGTGGCTGAGCCGGAACATCAGCGCGGGTATTTAACGGCCGTTCACCAATCCGGCCTGGGGCCATACGCCGACCTGAAAATCACCACCTACACGCAAATGGCCCAGGAGATGGCCTCGCTGTTCTGGCCGCTGGTGGCCCGGTCGGCCGGATTTACCCGCCCCTACCAGCCGCCCAGCTTTCTCAGCTACGACCTGGCGCAGTTGACGATGTGGCGCATCATCAACGACATGCTGCGCGAGGGGGCTTTTTCCGATTTGCGGCTGCGGCCACAGCAAATTGTGAGCCAGTTGCTGGATACGCTGAACCGCGCTGCCCTGAATGGCCTGCCTCTGGCCGAAGCCATCGAACGGCAGATCAACACCTGGGTCGGTGAGCCGGAGCGGGTGCGCCATTTGCAAGAGGCGGCCACGGCCGTTTCCCACTTTCGCCGTCACTGCCTGGAACGCAGCCTGCTAGATTTGTCATTGGCCGTCGAGGTCTTCGATACCCAACTGGTGCAGCACCCGGAATTTCATCGCTACTTCCGCGAACGCTTCCGCCATTTGCTGGTGGACAACGTGGAAGAACAAACCCCGGCCGGGCAAAACTTCGTCGCCAGCCTGATGAATGAAACCCAGACAACGGCCGTTGCCTATGATTCCGGTGGCGGTTACAAACGCTTCATGGCCGCCGACCCGCTGGGGGCCAATCGGTTCCGCAGCGCCGGCAACCGGGCCTTCGACTTCACGGAAAACTTTGTCGCCGCGCCGGCGATGATCGCGCTGTCCAATCTGGCGGAGAACTTCCTCATGCACGCGGCCCTGCCGGTGATTGGCGCGGAAGAGGGCGTGGCGAAGGTGATAAACGGCCGTTACCGCCGCGAAATGATCGCTCAACTTGTCCCTTATCTGGCCGACCTGGTCGCCCAGGGCATCCCCACCAACCAGATCGCCATCATCGTCCCCTACCTGGATGGCGCGCTTCATTACATGCTCACCCAGGCTCTCAAACAAGCCGGTCTGTCTTATTACCTGCTGCGCCGCCGCTCCAGTCCCCGCGAAGAACCGCGCATCCGCGCCTGGCTCACCTGGCTGGCCCTGGCCCA
>CALFEW010000312.1 GCA_937958365.1 uncultured Chloroflexota bacterium
CGCGGATTACACCACCCTCCTGAGCGGGATTTTTGCCGAGTGTGCGCGGGTGTTGAAGAAGGAAAACGGCCGTCTCATCTTCACCTACCATCACTGGAATCCCAAAGGCTGGGCGGCGCTGACGCTGGCGCTGAAGCGCGCCGGGTTTGGTCTGGTCAATCGCTATGTCGTCCACGCTGAAAACCTGGCCTCGCGCCACATCGTCGGCCAGAAGGCGCTCATCCACGATGTGATTCTGGTATGCGCCCCGGCGCAGGAGGTAGGGCGAGTATGGGCGGCGGTAACGGCCGTCACCCTCACCGATAGTTACCAATTCTGCTATGATTGTGGCAGCGTGCTAGGCTGGCTGCTTGGCGACGGGCTGAGCGAAAACGAAATTGAGAGCGCCTGGCGCGAGTTGTTGACATGAAACGCAAAGATTTGACCAATCTTAAAGATTGGTCAAATCTAAAGACGTGACGTGAAACCATGACGCTGGAATTTGAACGATTGACGGCCGATTTAGAACAAATGGCGCTGACCACGGCGCGGCGCTATGAACTGCGGCGCGAGCGGCTGGAGGAGATACGGGCCGCCCTGGCAACCTACCGCACCAACTGGACGGCCGTAACCAACGCCCTCTCTCTGGCCCACAAAAAAGCCGACCCCAAACTGTACCGCTCGGCACGGCCGTTTGATGAGAAAGAGCCGCTGGATACGGCCGTAGACGCTCCCCCGCCACCCCCCCAGGCCACCCTCATCGCCACCGACGGCTCCCAGATCATGCCCGACCGCCACGCCGCCTATCTGTACTACCTCATCAACGTCGGGGGGATGGTCTACCACCACGGGGACAGCCGTGCGCCGGAAATCTTCACCGTGCCCAAACTCGTCTACCCGCCCGACGACGAAAACCTGGACAATTTCAACAGCAGCAGCGGCGCGGTGAGCATCGAACGCGATTTACAGGAAATCGAAACGCTGGCCCGCCAGGCGTTCCATCACCGCCACGACAGCGATCTGACGTTGGCCGTGTTAGACCAACGGCTGCTCTACTGGCCCATCGGCTCGGCGGGCGTGGCCGAAAACGCGGCCGTGACGGACTGGGGCACGCACATGACAGGCATCCGCCAGACGGGGGCGCTGCTGTGTGGCTATATTGACCGGCCGGGCAGCATCGCCGTCAGTACCTTGTTGAAGTCGTTGACGGCCGTTACCGACCCCGCCTTCAACTGGCGCGAACTGGGCACGCAAAAAGCCACCCAGGGCCTCACCGACCGCGACCTGTTCGGCGCGCTGCTGGCGCCCGGTCAGCGCAGCAAGGTCTTTGTCTACGTTTCGCCGCCCAACGCCACCTTCGCCGGGCAAGACCCGGCCAACGAGGTGTGTTTCTTCTACGTCAACCCGGCGAGCAACGGCCACCAGATTGCCCGCGTAGACATCCCCCGCTGGGTAGCGGAGGATGAAGGGTCGGTCACGGCCGTACACGCTCTCATCATTGACCAGTGCCGGTTGTTGGGCGATTATCCCTATGTGCTGGCCAGGGCGGATGAAACGGCCGTTGTCGGTCGGCAAGACGCCACCGAACTCAATTTCATGATTGACGTGATCATGGAACGCCACGGCATCCGCGAAGGCATCACCGCCAAACAGGGCAGCAAGGACATTGCGCGGGGCGGAAAAACGCGGTTTAAATAGCCAATAGTCAATGGCTAATTGTCAATGGTCAACGGTTAACAATTGACAATTGACAGTTAGCCATTGACAATTGCTTTGATAGTATCATTTCGTCACGTGCTACGAGATACTGGAGTATTTTTTATGCTTGCTTACCGCACAAAAAAGAAGGTATTGGCCCAGGGCAAAATCCAGTTGGAAGCTCTGCCGTTTGCGGTGGGGGAAACGGTAGAGATCATCGTTCTGGCGGCTTCAGAACATGAAGCAGAATCTGACGCTGACCATTCAATGGGCGATTCTTCTTTGAAAGGGAGCGTGTTGGCCTATTTAGACCCAACCGAACCCGTTGCCCAAGATGATTGGTCGGCCCTCCAATGATCTTGCTCGATACGCACATCTGGGTTTGGTGGGTCAACGAAAGTGAGCGGCTTTCTTCAACAATGGCGGAGGCCATCCGCGAGGGCAAGGAACTACACCGCTTATGGAACTATTGAATCAAGAATTTGGCCGGGTTTTGCGCGCTTCCACCAGTGGCTTTGCTGTAGGCTGCCGCGTCGGGCAACTGCAAGGCCCCGCCTTCGGCAGCCTGGTCAAGGCGCAGCCGGTGGACGAACGGGAAGCCATCTATGGCCTGATCTACGACATGCACGTAGACGACGATCCGCTGGTGCGGCGGCTGGTGCTGGCGGAAAATCCGCCGGAATCGGTCATCAACGACCAGCGGGATAACCGGCTGCTGCCGATTGAGATGAGTGTGTTAGCGGTAGGCTATGCGGAAAACGGCCGTTTCCGCCACCATCTTCCCCCCCGACCGCCCCTCAACCTCGACCCGGTGGAACTGTGCCTGGCGCGTGAGGAAGTGACCCGCTTCACCGACAATCTGGGCTACCTGCGTCTGATTTTGCGCGCCGGTGATGGCGGCGTGCCGGTGGACCAATTGCTCGTCGCCCATGTGCGCCAGGTTTATTTGCTGCGAGGTGAGGATGTGATGTGGGCCACGGCCGTTACCCGTGAACTC
>CALFEW010000313.1 GCA_937958365.1 uncultured Chloroflexota bacterium
GCTGCATCGGCGAAAATCCGCGTCCCATTTCTGATTAGTAACAGCCGACCAGACTTCCGCCGCCTGAAACTGTAACGTAGGGGATGGGACGCGGATAAACGCGGATGCAAGAGATTTTCGCGGATTTTTTGGAAGCATCGGCGAAAATCCGCGTCCCATTTCTGATCAGTAGCAGCCGGCCAGGCGGGCGCGCTGCTGTACCAGGGCGAGGATGATGTCTATGGTGGGCGTGGGCACGTCCACCAGGCGGCCGAGTTCCTGCACGGCCGTTACCAGGGCGTCTATCTCCATCGTCCGGCCGCGTTCCAGGTCTTGCAGCATGGAGGTCTTGTGCGCGCCGACGGCCGCCGCCCCGGCAATGCGCTGCGCTACATCCATGCCAAAACGCACCCCCAACTTTTCGCCGATGGCCTGCGCTTCCAACATCATCGCCCGCACCACAGATTGTGTGCCGGGGTCGGTGGCGATGGTTTCCAGCGTGCCGCCGGTCAGGGCGCTGACTGGATTAAACGACAGATTGCCCCACAGCTTCACCCAAATGTCGTTGCGAATGTGGGCGCGCACCGGCGCTTTGAGTCCGGCGGCGCGGAAAAGGTCGCTCAGCGCCGTCACCCGTTCTGTTTTCTCGCCGCCCGGTTCGCCCAGGCTAAAGCGGTCGCCGCTGACGTGCCGGATGACGCCGGGAGCGACCACTTCGGTCGCCGGATAAACCACGCAGCCGATGGCTCGCTCCGGCCCGATGCCCTGCCACTGCACGCCGCCGGGGTCCACGCTGTTCAGTTGGTGATCACGCCAGGGGCTGTCCAGTCCGTAGAAATACCACCAGGGGACGCCGTTAACGGCCGTTACCACGGCCGTTTCCCTGCCCAACAGCGGCTGCATCAGCCCCACCACGCCCGGCACGGAGGGCGCTTTTAAGGTCACAATCACAAAATCCTGCTCGCCAACGGCCGTGGGGTCGTCCGTGCAGCGCGGGTGGGCGATCTGTTCCGCGCCATCGCTGATCAGGCGCACGCCGTTGGCCTGCATCGCCGCCAGGTGCGCCCCACGCGCAATCAACGTCACGTCCGCCCCGGCCAGCGCCAGATGCACGCCTAAATAGCCGCCGATGGCCCCCGCGCCATAAATGCAAACGCGCATCAGCCCAACCCCAACTTTTCCGCCAGACCAATCCGCTGCAATTTGCCTGTTGGCCCTTTGGGAATTTCGCTCAGAATCAGCACCTTGCGCGGCACTTTGAAGGGAGCCAGTCGCTCGGCGGCGAAATCGCGGATGTCGCGTTCGCTGGCTTCCGCGCCATCGCGCAGCACCACGGCCGCGGCCACGTCTTCACCCAATTTGGGATGGGGCATGGCAAAGGTGACGGCCTGCTGCACGGCCGGATGGTCCATCAGCACTTCATCCACTTCACGCGGGGAGATTTTTTCGCCGCCCCGGTTGATGATTTCTTTGAGACGGCCGGTGATGGTGAGGTAGCCTTCTTCGTCTTGCACGCCCTGGTCGCCGGTGCGGAACCAGCCGTTGCTGAAGTTCTCGGCGTTGGCTTTGGGATTGTTTTCGTAGCCGGGGGTGACGTTACGGCCGCGAATGACGATTTCGCCGGGTGTGTGGGGCGGCAGCAAAGTGCCTTCTTTGTCCATAATGCCTACGTCCAGCCCAATGGCGATGCCCACGCTGCCCACCTTGCGTGGGCGCGGCGGCAGCGGGTTGCTGGTCATCTGGTGCGAGGCTTCGGTCATGCCGTAGGCTTCGATGACCGGGGCGCGGAAGGTGGCTTCCAGTTCGGCCATCACCTGCGGTGGCAGCGAGGCCGACGAGGAGCGCACGAGACGCAAATGGGCGGCCTGGATGATGTCCTGGTTGCGGGCGGCGCGGCTGAGGATGGCCTGGTGCATGGTGGGAACGGCCGTGTACCACGTCGGTTTTTCGGCGTCCAGCCAGGCAAAAAATTGCAGCGCGTTAAAGCCCGGCGTACAGCAGACGCTGCCCCCGGCCAGCAACGAAGCCAGCAACGCGGCCATCAAGCCATGAATGTGAAACAGCGGCATCACGTTCAGGCAGTGGTCGGCGGCGGTCAGGGACAAGGTGTCGCGGATGTTGCCGACGGAGGCGCAGACGTTGCGCTGAAGCAGCGGCACAATTTTCGGGCGCGAGGTGGTGCCGGAGGTGTGCAAAATCAGGGCCACGTCGTCGGCGGCCGCCGGCCCGGCAGCTTTTGGCGGCGCAGGCGGCAGGCTGCTGCTGATGGTGAAGCGCCCGGCCGGGTCATGGGGGGTTACAATCAGTTCCAGCACGGGGATTCCCAGTTCTTGCGCGGCGGCGACGGCCGGAGAGGCGCTGCCCTGTTCGACGAGCAGGGCTTTGGTCTGCAAATCTTCCATGTAAAAGGCATATTCGTTTTGCTGGTAGGCGGGATTCAGCGGCGCGGCCGTGGCCCCGGCGGCCACCGCAATGAAGGCCGAGGCCATTTCCGGCCCGTTGGGCAGGACGATGGCGACGCGGTCATTGCGGCCAATGCCCACATCATTCAACGCGGCCACAGTCAGATGCACGTGTTCGCGCAGGGCATGGTAGGTAAGAGGCAGTCGGTCTGGCGCGGTCAGGGCGATGGCCCCATCGGCCCCATGCGCCAGTAATTCAAAGATGGTTGTGGTTGTTGACATCATAAACTCCTCGTGACAGGTCAGGCGCGACGCAATTCTTAAAGTGCGCCGCGCCTGGGTATTATACTCGCCTGGGGGCGCTTTACAGCGAATGTCCGGCCGATACGTCTGCCTGGAGTTGGCGATGGGGGTCTTCAGGCGATTGGCCGAAAAAGCGCCAGTACAGGTAAATAGCGACCATGTAAGCCAGGATTGTGCCCAGGTAAATGGGCGTAAAGCCATAATTCACCTGCAACCAGCCGCTGACCATCGGGCTAAACGCCCAGCCGAAGTTCCAACTCATGCTCACCAGACTGGCGACGGTTGCCCGCGCTTCTTCGTCTACCTGCTCCATCACAAAGGTCTGGTAGACGGGGTTGCTCATGTTCATCAGCATCAGGCGCACCAGGTAGGCCAGGGCGCTGGCCCAAAACCACGGCGCAAAGCCCATCACCACCAAAAATGGAATGGAGAGCGCCTGCGACAGCACGACGACGCGGATTTTGCCATACCGGTCGGCGAGAGGCGGGGCCAGGAGCAGGCCAAACGCCATCGCCAGCGACCCGATGGCGAACAATCCGCCGATGGCCCCGTCTGAAGCGGCAAATTCGTGCCGGTAGTAGATGTTCATGAAGGGCATGAGCAGCCCGGCGCCGAGTGAGGTGACGAACATGGGCGCGATTAACTTCGCTAACAAGGCGGGTTGGCGGCGGGCATACTGGAAAGGTGATAAGCTGGCGCCTTGTGTCGTTTTTTCGCGTTTGGGCCGGCGAATGAACAGCAGCGGAATGATGGAGAGGGCCGCGATGCCGCCGACGACGGCCGTTGCCAGGCCGTAGGCGGTGGCGCTGGTGGGATCGGCGTGAACGGCCGTGCCCAACCACGCCGGTAACTGCCCGCCCAACCAGTTCCCGGCAAACCCGGCAATCATCTGCACGCCAAAACTGAAAGAAAAGAGGTAAGTGCGCTCCTCCTGACCACTGTTTTCCATGAGGAACGGCCCCAGCGTGACGCCGGACATGCTCTGGCCCACGCCGAGCAGGATGCTCAAAATGTAAAACCCGATGGGGTCGCGCCAAAAGACTGTGCCGAAAACGGCCGTTGTCGTTAACACCGTGGCAATCATCAACGCGGGCTTGCGCCCCAGCCGGTCGCTGACGTAGCCGGCCGGCAAGGCGGCCAGCAGCGCCACCAGATTGGTCGCCGTCAGGAAGCGGCCTAAAATCGCTTCGTCAAAGCCCAGGCTGAGGGCGTAGAAGTTAAACAGCAGCCGGAAAATGCCGAAGGCCACACCGTTGATGATGGTGTAGCCCAGGTAAAGCCGCGCATTGGGCGTAAACAGGCGCACCCGCGCCGCGTAGGCTTGCAATTCATGCGCCAGCCGCTTGGAAACAGGAGAAGGGTTTATCATAATGTTCCAGTACAGAAAGGGTCTGAAGATTGAAGATTAAAGATTGAAGATTGGGCGTTGGCTGATCTTCAATCTTCGATCTTCTGTCTCACGGCCGTTCCGCCGTGATGAGGCAAAAGGGCAGGTGGGCGATTTGCGCCCAGTGCGCCGGGAGAAACTGCGCGGCCGTTTCGGCCTGGTTGAGCGCCGTTTGCTCCGCAGGCGTGAGGGGAAGGGTGTGTAAAAAGGCAAAACGGGTGGGCGACGGCCGTTCCATTCTTTCCAGCAAGTCCACCGTCACCCCAAAGCCTTGCGCCGCTAACAGCGACGGCAGTTTGCGCCCGATTTCCGGCTCCGCGCCGGCCCGCGCCAGCGCCGCCAGCCAGAGGTCGCGGGTGGCAATGTCCGGTGGGTATTCGATCATACCGGCGTAGTCTGGTTCCAGGGCGATGAGGACGCCGCCCGGTTCGAGGACACGGTGGATTTCGGCAACGGCCGTGGCCACATCTCCCACCCACAGCAAGACACACTGGCAAAAAACCAGGTCAAACGCGCCTGACTTGAAGGGTAAATGGCGGGCGTCGCCATTGATGTTTTGGCCTGGGGTGTGGGTTACGGCCGTAAACTCCCGATCCAGCGCCGCCACCATTCCCCCGCCGCGCCGCACCAGTTCCCCAGTCACCGCGCCATAGCCCGCGCCCAAATCCAAAATCCGCCGCCGCCGCGCCACCGCTACGCGCCGCAGCAGCCGCCCTCGCGCCGGCGCCAGCCAATCGGCCTGCGCTTCAAGCAGCGATTGGGCGGGAAGAGAGGGGCCGTTCATTTGGGATTTCGGATTTCGGATTTCGGAGGGACAGTCCGAAATCCGAAATCCCACATCCGAAATTATCGTCCGCCGCCGGCGCAGGCGCAGGCGCAGGCGCAGCCCGCGCAGGCGCAGGCGCAGCCGCCGCCGGACGAACCACCGCCGCCGCTGCTGCCCGATGAGGAGGCCAGCGCTTTAAAGATGTCGCCGGTGACTTTATCGGCGCCGCCCAGGTTGACGACGCCGCCACCCGCGCCAAAGGGCGAGATGGCCGTCGCCATTTTACCGGCCGTGTTTTCTGTCCAACCGGCGAAGGAAGCGGCTACGTCGCCGAAGCTGGTTTTACCGCCAGGGGCCGATGGGCCAGACGAGCCGCCACCGCTGGGCGCTGGCGAACCTAACCCACCACCGATATACGGCCGTACCCACGTCGGATGGTAGTTATAACCGCCCCGTTGGAAGACCGGCCCATAATTGTCGGCCATCATAATCCAGGGCCAGGTGCGATCCAGATATTTCTCCAGTTCCGGCACTTCGCCCACGCGGCCGGCTTCTTCCAGCGCCCGGCTGATGATTTTTTTGTAGTAATCCTGCGTATCGGACAAATCGAAGCCTTTCATTTTGTCCACTACGCTCTGAATCAACTCCTTCATGGAGGCGCTGAAATCTTGTTTGTGAACCGGTTTGGCGGGATTGTCTTGCAGATCGTCCAGTATGTCATGCTCATAATCGCGCAGCACGACGCCGACTTTTTCGGCCACCTCACGCCGGTCTTTGCGTCGCTTGGACGCTGTTTCGCCTTTGATGACGTACTCTTTTTCCACGGCGACGGTTAATGGCGAATCGTCCACCAGGCGCACCGCTTTTTTGTCCAGCAGACCAAACATGATCAGCAGCAAGATTTTGTTGAGCGGCATTTCCAGCAAAACGGCCGCTTCCGGAGCTGTCAGGCCGCGTTTGATGCCGCCGCCTTCCACCTGGGCGATGGCCGGTAGATAGGTATCTTTGCTTTTGCGCCGCTTTTTCTCGACGTACACCAGGAACGCTACGGCCGGAATCCAGGCAAACAGCGAGATCAGCGGACTCATGAACAGCAGGAAAACCAGACCGCAGGCCAGCAAAGCAAACACCGAAAAGCCCGTGCCGCCGGAAAAACGGAAGAAGGCCACCGCCAGCAAAATAAAGGTCGCCAGGCCAAAGGTAAACGACACGGCCGGATTGTCTTCCAGCCATTTCAGTGTGATGTCCAGCAGGCTTTGCTCAATCACCCGCGTCATGCCGCGCTGCGGGAAGGAGACGCCGACGGAGTTGGGGCCGGTGGCTGTGCCTTCCGGCCAGCGCCACCCGACGACGGTGTGTTCTTCAAAGATCACCTTGTCGGTGAAGGGCACGTCCTGGTAGAGAACTTCTTCCGGTTGGATTTCAGGCAGCATGTGGATCAGAATCCAGACGTCGGTGCTGCCTTGTACCAGATCGCTTTCGAACCAGGTGGGGGTGATTTGCAGCGAAGCGTAGCCCTCTTGCGTGGTATCTTCGTAGACCATGTCGGGCATGGTGAATTCGACGTGCAGCGTGCCGCTGTCGCCGAAGCCGATAGACTCGCTGTCCAGATGGATTTCGACGCCGGTATCTATGTAACTGGAATCGCGGATGTCGGAGAGGGAACGGCCGTTCACCGACGCGCTGAAATTGCTTAAATCATAGCCCTTGTGCGGCGTGCCAATGTCCACGATGTCAATCAGGCTGCCCATATTCTCAAAGGTAATGTCGTACACAATGCGCACCGAAGCGTCCGGCTGCACAAAAACCTGCATCCGCAACTCTGGCACGGCAAAGCGATAGGTCTGGGCCAACGCCTGCGACGCAGGCAGCGCCAGAAGCAAAATCAACAGCAAAAACGCGCCTACCCACCCTATTTTTGATTGCGGATTGCGGATTGCGGATTGCCGATTGGCAATTGACCATTGATTATTGACCATTGACAATTTCTCCTTCGCCTTGCGCCCAGCCGCTTTGTTCACGCGGGCAGTCGGCTTCGCAAATGACCAAACCGGGGCAGTCTACGCAGCGCGTCGGCGCTGTGACTCGATCACGGTAGCGCACAAACGCCTTGTTGCCCCAAATCATCGCCCAGGGGTCGCGGAGCAAGTTGCCCGCCACAAGATACGGGCCACGCGGCGGGATCACGTCGCCGTTGGCTTCAATGCGCACGGCCGCATCACCCGAACAACGCGGCCCCTGGCGCACCTGCTCCGCCAGCGTCAGGCGCGGGTCGCGCTGCACCGGCGGCTGCCAGATAAAGCGCACCTCGGCCTGCTGGGCGATTTCTTCCACCCAGGTGGCCGTCTGCGGCATGGCCTGCGCCGTCAGCGCCCCGGCGCGATCCGCGTCGGACATGCCTTCCGGGGCGACGATGGCAAAGAAGGAGAAGTTGCGCACGCCCACGGCCCACAGTCGGGTCAGCGTTTCGCGCAGCACGTCTACGGTGCTTTTCACCAGGGGGATTTCGGCGACGGCGCAGCCTTCTTGCGCGGCAATGGTGGCGAAAAGATCGGCCATGAGCGCCTGATCGCCATCGCCAGCCAGGGTATCGTGAACGGCCGTATCCGCAGCCGCATAAAGCACGGTCACGTGGTCTACGCCGGCCTGTTCCAGGTCGGCCAGCAGGCCGGGTTGTGCCAGGTCAGTCGCCCGCCCGCGTACCCCGGCGATGAGGCCCAGGTCTTCGGCGCGTTCCACGGCGCGCACCGCCCAGGCTGCATCGGTTTGCTCTGGCAGCAAAAAAGTGACGTGCGGAATGCCAGCGTCCCACACCTTGTCCAGCAGCGGCACGATCTTTTCCGGCGCGGCCAGAGGCAAGGTGGCTTCCAGCGGGGCCATGAGCTGCGATTCAAACACGTTCACCCGGATTTCGTTGAAGTTGATGATGGGGTAGTTGTCTTCTGGCGAGGCCAGTCCGGTGAGCAAATGTTGCACGCGCTGTAAATCGGCGCTGATGGTTTCTTTGGGCGCGCCTTTGTAGCGCGTCAGGACGTCGTTTAGCACGGCGTCGGGCGTTGTCCCATCCAGCAGCCCTTTGACCATGACAACGCCGGTGGGGTTGAGGCGGGCGGCGGCGCTGGCGTTAGCCAGCAACATGCCCTGACCATCCGGCTCCACGCGCAGGTGGAAGCGGGTGATGGCCCCGTCGCTCTCATGCAGGTAGGGATAAAGGCCGGGGGCAACCGGCCGGGGCGGTGTGCGCCATTTGGGGATCATCCAGCGGAGGAGTCGTTCTTTGTCCATGTGAATTTCTTTTGGAAGATAAAAAATTGAAGATTGAAGATTGATAAGGTATCCAGAATTTCTGATCTTCAGTCTTTAATCTTTGATCTTCAAGCTGTCTAACGAGATAAAAGATGTCTGTTTGACGTCGCTGCCGGAACGGCCGTTCCCGTTCCCACTGCCACAACTACCACAGGCCAGACTTTCCGTCCCAGCCACACGCACGCCGTCGCGGGCTTCGCGCTCGATGCGGCAGCCGCCGCCGCAGAGCGGCAGGTCGGGGCATTGCCAGCACTTCTGCGGCAAACCGGCCCAGGCCGGGTCGTCTTCGCGGTCGCGGAAGCTGCGGAAGAGTTCGCTGCGCCAGATGGTCGCCCAGTCGTCGCGCAAAATGTTCCCGGCGGCCACGTAGAAAGATTGGCAGGGCAGCACGTCGCCGTTTGGCTCGATGCAAATCGAATATTCACCGGCGTTGCAGCGTTTGGCCCCAATCTCCAGTTCCACCGGCGACATGCGGCAGTATTCGGTGGGCGTGTACCAGAGAAATTTCATGCCCTTTTCGGCGGCGTGGTCGCGCACGCGCACCAGCAGCGGCGGCATTTCTTCCTCAGCGATGGCGTTGGGGTCGGCAAAACCGCCGCCGCTGTAGATCATGCCGTTCATGGCGAAGGTGCGAATGCCCAGGTCGTAGAGGAAATCTATGATCTCTTCGACGTGGCCCATGTTGCGGCGCATGAGGGTGGTGTTGGTGATGGCGTGCAAATCGCTGGCGACGGCGTTTTGGATGCCGCGCACTGTCTGGTGGAAGGAGCGGGCATTCATCACGGCGTCGTGGACGTCTGGGCGGCTGGAGCCGAGGGTAATTTGCACGTGGTTGAGACCGGCGGCGACGAGTTCGTCTACGTAGGGCTGGTGGGCCAGGCGACGGCCGTTGGTATTCATACCCACCACGTGCCCCAACCGATTCGCATAGCTGATAATCTCCAGCAAGTCCGGGTTCAGCGTCGCCTCGCCGCCAGTGAGGATGAGGTGCGGCACGCCCACCGCGTGCAATTGGTCAATCACCCGCTGCCAATCGGCCAGGGCGAGCGAGGGCATGTCGAAGCGGTCGGGTTCGTTGTAGCAGTGGTTGCAGGCGTTGTTGCAGCCGTAGGTGATGGCTAAATCCGCTTTATAGGGGGCGTCGGCGCGGTGGCTGAAGAGGGCCGTGCGTTGCAGGTCTTGCACGGCGCAGGTGGGGCAGCCCGTTTCCGGGGCGCGGAAACGTTCGACCATGGTGTAAATCTGGGCCAGTTCGGCCTGCATTTGCGGCCGGTCGGCCGGGTGCAGGCGGCGGGCCAGCGCCGCTTCGGCCTGGTATTGGGGGATTTCGCTCAGGGCCAGGAAAGCCATTTCGGCGGCGGTGGCATTGAGGTGGATGACGTCGGTCACGTCTATGAAGAGCGTGCCGGAGCCGTCGGTTTCCTGGCGGAAGTGGATGCGTTTGTGCCCGCCGGGCAGGGGGACGTCGAAGGTATTCATGCCGGGGGCAGGAGTGGGAAGATCGCTCAAGGCAGCGCGGAAGCTCCCCCAATCGCGCCGCAAGCCCTGCCACAAACGTTGTGCCAGGCTGTTGCCATCAGCTAATGGGACGCGGATGGACGCGGATGAATGCAGATTTTCTTGATCTGTGTCATCCATGTGCATCTGTGTCCTATTCTTTTCCTCTACCATTTGGGTTTTTCCTCAAATTGGTAGCTGGCGCCGCAGTATTCGCAGTTGATGAAGATAGCCCCAGCTTCCACACGAATGGACTTCTCTGTGAGGGCGCCGTCGCAGTTTTGGCAGCGGATTTGCTGTAAATCCACGTCACCGCTCAGGTCAATTTTCTGGACGATGGTGGTCTGGCTGGGTTGGGGTTTGACGCGGACCATGTAGACAAAAACGGCCGCTGCGCCCAATAAGATCACGCCGACGACGATGCGAATGATCTGCCCCTGGGAACCGGCAATGAAGATGAAACCGAAGAAGGCGAGGGCAGCAGCGACGAGGTAGGAGACGATTTTCATAGAACCTCCGGGAGAATGGTGAATTGTGAACGGTGAATTGTGAATTGTGAAGTTGGGAAATCATCTGACCTCATCACAACGTACCGTCCGAAATCCGAAATCCGAAATCCGAAATTCATTGTATCACGTAGGCGGTGTTGATGATAGCGGGGATGGGGGAACGGCCGTAGTGTAATCCATCATGCCACGAAGGGATAAATGTCATTTCCTGTAGATAATGCTGCCGCGGTTGCTAAAACGATGGTGCAGACGAGTTCTTGTACGAATGATAATATGTGAGTTATAGTGCGATTGTGACGCCGGAAACCTGTAAAACCGGTCTTGAAGTCATGTCGTCTGGTTAAGTTATTAAGGTTGGTCCAATGAGGATCTGTCGCCTGTTGGATAATCAGACCTGGAGAAAATATGAACGATTGTGTGATTCAGACGAACGGTTTAACCGTTTATTACGGCAGCCATCCCGGAATTATAGACCTGGATTTGATGGTGGAGCCGGGTGAAGTATTTGGCTTTCTGGGACCCAATGGCGCGGGCAAAACAACGACGCAGCGCGTGCTGCTGGATGTCATCCGGCCTAATCGGGGTACAGCCCTCATCTTTGGTCAAGACTGTCAGCGCGATGGCGTAGCCATTCGGCAGCGGGTCGGTTATATCCCCGGCGAATTGGCGCTGCCTTCGATGAAGGCTTCAGCTTATCTGGACATGTTGGTTGCGGTGCGCGGCAATCAGACTGACCTGGCTTATCGCCAGGAATTGTGCGCCCGGCTGAACCTGGATACCAGCCGTAAAATGCGCGAGTATTCGCGGGGCAACAAGCAGAAGGTGGGCATCGTGGCCGCCTTTATGACCCGGCCGGACTTGCTGATTCTGGATGAGCCAACCAGTGGCCTGGACCCATTGGTGCAGCAGACGGTGTTGGAGTTGGTGCGCGAGGCGCGGGAAAACGGCCGTACCGTCTTCTTTTCCTCCCATATCCTCTCCGAAGTACAGGCTGTGTGCGACCGGGTGGGTATTATCCGCGAAGGGCGGCTGATTAAAGTGGAGAAGGTTAGCGATTTGCTGACGCGCAAACTGCATCGGATGGAACTGCAATTCCGCGAACCGGCCACGCCGGAAGCGCTGGACGTGGCGGGTATTACCCTGATCGCGCATCAGGGCGATAGGGTGGTCGTGGAAGTACAAGAGCATTTGGATGTGTTTATGACGCAGGTGGCGCCGTTGGGTATCGTGGACATCAGGACGATAGAGTTGTCGCTGGAAGACGTCTTCCTGGCGTACTACGGTGGAGAGAAGTGATATGTTTAATCTATTTTTGGCGGAATTAAAGAAGCGGGGAACGGCCGTACTTGGTTGGGGCGTAGGCATTGGGGCATATCTGGCGCTGATCCTGGGCATTGCCCCAGACCTGGCGCCCCAATTTGCCAACATGGACCTGGCTTCCATCCCCATCTACCAGGCTTTTGGCATCACTGATGACTTTATGTCTACTGCCAGTCTGATCGCCATTTACGTTTCTTTTGTGGGGGTGACGGCGGCCGTTTATGCGGTAATCACCGGAGCCAACGCTTTGTCTGGCGAAGAGGAAGATGGCACGTTGGAAATCCTGCTCGCCCTGCCACTGACACGTTGGCAAATTGTGGTGGCGAAAAGCCTGGCGATTGCCGTGGCAACGCTGGCCGTGCTGCTGGTCGCTTTTCTGGGTTATGTGGTTGTCTTCCCTGGCGTTCAGGCCGATTTAGAGGGTGACATTGCTTTAATCGATCTATTCTTGAGTACAGTCGAATCGTGGCCGCTGATGTTGATGTTTGCCATGTTCTCCCTGTTTTTGGGAGCTTACCTGCCCCGGCGCAGTCACGCGATGGGGGTCGGGCTGGCGGTTCTGATCGGCAGCTATTTGTTTAACAATCTGGCGAATCAGGCGGGACCGTTGAAGGAGTTACGGCCGTTGCTCCCCTTCTACTACAACCAGGGCGGCAACGTCCTCACCGATGGCCTGGATTGGGGCAAAATGGCCGTGTTGACCGGGGCGGCGCTGGTGTTTTTTGTGTTGGCGCTGCTCAGTTTCCAGCGGCGCAACGTGACGGTAGGCGCATGGCCCTGGTCGCGCCTGCGCGTCCCAGGATAGATCTGTTAGCTGTTAACTGTTAACTGTCAGCCCGCGGCCAATCTGCGCCATCGTAGTAGCGCGTGCCGCGGTGGCCTTTATAAGGGATGGGCGCGGGCAGCCGTTCGCCGGGACAGGCGACCATCACCAGAGTGCGTGGGCTGCCGGAATCGGGGTTGACTGCGCCGGGGATAAGTTCGGTAATGCGACAGCGCCCAATCAATTCGTCGTTGAAGATGGTGTAGACGTGATGGCCGACGGCCAGTCTGGATGGTTTGCCGGCCATGTGGAACTCGAACTCAGTCAGACGGCCGTTATACAAAGCATCTACCGCTTCACGGCCGTCACCCGCCGGGATCGTCTTCGTAATGCCAAAACTCATGGGTTCACTTGCCTCTTTGTCTCTGCGCCTCTGCGTTAATGATTGCCCTGCTGATCCCACAATTGCCGCATGATCTGGGCGTGGTAGTTAGCCGCCGGTCCATTGGGTCAGGGCATTGTAATTGTAGCCGCTCAGATATGCGCCGCCTACCCAGCCGGAACGGCCGTCTGGCAGCCGAATTTGCACCCAGCCACTGCTGCGATAGCCAGTCAGCGTCACCGTTTGCCCGCCGGAAACGTGGGTGAAGGCGTCGAATTCCATGCCTGGGCCGCTGCGGACGTTCAAAGTGCGGGCGTTGACCACTGTCGCCGTCAATGCGCCACCTGGGCTGGCGGGCGTTGGCGCTGGCGTCTGGGAAATCGCGCCGCCGGTTTGCGCCTGAATCACTAACCGGGCTTCAGCCAGCCCCACGTCCTCGAAGAATTCCATGCGCAGCGCGGCCGGCCCGCCGGGCAGGTTGGCCACGTTGGCCCATTCTTTCACCTGGTAATAATCGTGCCATTCGTCAATGATGAGCTGTTCGTTCACCCACAGGCGCACACCGCCTTCCACAAAGGTGGTGAAGCGATAGGAACCGGCCGGCAAATTGGCCGTCGTCGTCCAGCGCACGGAGAAGCGGTCGTTGTTGACGACGTTGGGCAGCGGCGAACTGGAACCCCAGATGAAGTTGATTTCCGGGTCCTGGCGCACCAATGCCGGGTTTCCGTCCAGGTTGGTGTTGTTGTAATAGCTGCCTGACCAGGGCGGTACGGCGGAAACGGCCGTTGGCGGCGCAACTGTCCCCGTCGTTCCGGCTATTTTCAGCCAGCTCAATTGGGCGACGGCCAGATCGCGGTTTTCATAATACTCCATCTTCACCGGGATATTGCCGCCGGGCAGCGTAACGTCGGCCGAGATGGACGTGACGGTCTGGTCCTGCCAGCGGTCAATGACCAGTTGATTGTTGACCCACAACCGCACGCCGTCGTCGGTGGTGGTGGTGAAGCGATAGACGCCAGCCTCTAGCGGCAGCGTGCGTGTCCAGCGCACGGAAAATTCGTCGCCGTTGATGTTGTCGGCCGGTTTGCCTGTGCCCCAGTTGAAGTTAACGGCCGTATCGTCCCGCACCAGCGCCGGTGAACCAACCAGGCTCTTGTTGTTGAAATATTCGCCGCGCCAGTTCACCGTGCTGCCGCTGCTCGCCAGAGACCAGGAAAACTGGGCAACTGCCCCGCCGGTGGCCTCGTAATATTCCACTTTGACGTTGTGGTCGCCGGCGGTCAGGTAGACATCGGCCGTTACCGTGTGAACCTGGCTGTCGTACCAGGTGTTAATGATTTGGGCATTGTCTACCCAGGCGCGCATCCCGTCATCCATCGTGGCGGTAAAGCGGTACACGCCCGACGTGGCAAAATAAACGTTGCGCGTCCACCGCGCCGAAAAATTATCCGGCTGTATCAGGTCGCTGGGCGAACCATCGTTCCAGATGTGATTGATTTCCGATTCAGTGCGGTCTACCGCCGGGTCGCCGGAAAGGTCCCGGTTGTTCCAGTAGCGGGCACGCCAACGGCCGTCGGCGGCCTGCACCGCCACCGACCGCGTGAACAGAACCACCGCCAATCCTAAAAACAGCCCAAACCACAACAGGCGCTTAGATTGTTTCGCTTTCATGAGCATGTTAGACTCCTTTTGTGTGCCACAAAATTGCCACAACCCTTCAATTATATAACACCTTCAAAGCGTCTATACTGGATCACTTCGCGACGATTGCTGTACGAAATAGCGTCAGACCACGTGAGCAGCCTGAATGGTTGGCGGCTGCCAGCGATAACACCCGCTGAAAACTGTACACCGATTGGCAGCAATCACCGGGAATGCCGGTTAAAAATGCGATTTGCACAAGTTTTGTTAAGATATATTCATGATTTTTGATTGATCGGTCCCGCTGAACATGCTACAGTTAGGCAATCTGGGCATGGTTCATTTCGGGCAATATGTGCTTTACAAATTTAGCAAGAAAACGTGTCATGCTGAGCGGGATGCTTCGCTCCGAAGACTCCGCTCAGCATGACAGTGCTGCGTAAATTTGTAAAGAAGGTGTTTCGCTCGATGAACCATGCCGCAGTCTGTAAAAACAGGACAACCGGAAGGACTATCGCCGATGAGCATGGTACAGATAGAGCAATTGAGCAAGTTTTTCAAAGAAGGCAATCAGCAGCGCCAGGTTTTAGACCGGGTGGATGCGGCCGTGGACGAAGGGCAGTTTGTGGCGCTGCTGGGGCGCAGCGGCAGCGGCAAAAGCACGCTGCTCAACCTGATCAGCGGCATCGAAAAGCCGGATGGTGGCGACGTTTGCATCAACGGCGTGACCATCACCCAACTGCGCGAACGCGAACGCACGCTGTTCCGGCGTGATCACATTGGCATTGTGTTCCAATTTTTTAACCTGATTCCCACCCTGACTGTGTTGGAGAATGTGACCTTGCCGCAGGAATTGGCGGGAAAACGGGAAACGGCCGTTCGCGCCCATGCTCTCCATCTATTAGACCAGGTGGGTCTGGCCGACCGGGCCGACGCTTTTCCCGACAAACTTTCCGGCGGCGAGCAGCAGCGGGTAGCCATCGCCCGCGCCCTGGCCCACAACCCGCTCCTGGTGCTGGCCGATGAACCCACCGGCAATCTGGACGAAGAAACAGGCGAAAAAGTCCTCACACTCCTCATCAGCCTCACCCGCGGCGCAGGCAAGACGCTGATCATGGCGACCCATAACCCGGAGATTGTGCCCCTGGCCGACCGGGTGCTGGATGTGCATAACGGCCGTTTGGAAGA
>CALFEW010000314.1 GCA_937958365.1 uncultured Chloroflexota bacterium
GCCGAGATCGCCGCTTTGATGAATATCCCGGTGGTAATGATGGGTTACGGCCTGGACGACGACGGCCTGCATTCGCCCAACGAGCGGTTTAGCATCGAGATGTTCCATCGCGGCATCGAAACCGCGATTGTCTATCTGGAAGAACTGGCGCAATTAAACAAGTAAGCAACATCAGTCTGGCGGAAACTCAAAATTTCCGCCAGACGCCATTTAAGGAGAAAACCCATGAATGACAATCCTGTGCAAGTAATCGTAGCCGCTTTTAACGATCCTGATCAGGCAGGCTGGATCATGGCCGATTTGAAACAGGGCAAAAGAGAGGGGTTGGTGGGCATCATTGATGCGGCCGTTGTCGTCAAAGACGCCGAAGGCAAAATCAAGATTACCGATTCAAAACGCCGCAGCACCAAAGGGTTTCTCACCGGTGGCGTTATCGGCGGCGTGTTGGGCTTGTTGGCCGGTCCGGTGGGGCTGGTGGCCCTGGGCACTGGGGCGGTTGGCGCGTTGATGGGCAAAATGCAGGGCGCACCGCTCAAAGCGGAAATGGCCGACATTGGTTCGGCGCTTGTGCCCAATAGCTCGGCCATCGTGGCCATCATCGAGCATACATGGGTGTCGCGGTTGGAAGAGGCTCTGGCGGCCGAAGGGGCACGCATTGTTCAGGATGCGCTCAAAGCGGACATTGCCGAGCAGTTAAATGCGGGCGGCAACGTTTTGTATACCGCCGGAGCCGGGGCTGTGGCACGAATTGCGGAGACGGCCGAAGGCACACAGGTCAGCGGTATGATCGTCGGTGACGACGGCGTGTTAATTGCCGACGCTCAATTCACCAACGAACAGCCCGATGACGAAGAGCCAGAGCAAGAAGAAACTGAGTAGAAGGGTTGGCTAGTGGGTTGGTTGGTTAACATTAACCAACCAACCCACCAACCAACCACCCAACCAGTCTAGAGGAGAACCAACCATGAACAACGCATTCGTGAACGAGTTGGAAGAGCGCTTCCTGCGTTACGTCAAGATCGACACCACGTCCGACCCGACCTCCACAACCTCGCCCAGTACCGCCATTCAGTTCGATCTGCTCAATTTACTGGCCGATGAGCTGAAACAGATCGGGGTGCAAGACGTCAGCCTGACCGACTATGGCGCACTTCTGGCGACCATCCCGGCAACAATAACGGCCGATGTGCCCACCATCGCCCTGTTGGCTCACGTAGACACGGCCCCCCAGTTCTCCGGCACGAATGTTAAGCCCATCGTCCATCGCAACTATAACGGCCAGGACATCATCTTGCCCGACAATCCCAGCCAGGTGTTGTCGCCCAAAGATCTGCCCTACCTGACAGAAAAAGTAGGCGACGACATCGTGACCACCTCCGGCACAACGCTGTTGGGCGCAGACGACAAGGCGGGCATCGCCATTATCATGGCGGCGGCGCGCCACCTGCTGCAAAACCCAGACCTGCCGCACGGCCGTATCCGCATTGGCTTCACACCCGACGAGGAGATCGGCCGCGGCGTCCACGCCAACCTGCCTGCCGACCTGCAAGCCGACTTCGCCTACACGCTAGATGGCGCACACCTGGGAGAGATCGTTTACGAGACTTTCTCGGCCGACGCCGCCCAAGTCACCGTTAAAGGCGTGTCCATCCATCCCGGCTGGGCCAAAGATAAGCTGGTCAACGCCGCGCATCTGGCCGCCAAGATCGTGGACACCCTGCCCCAGGCTACACTTACGCCAGAGACGACCTCTGGGCGGCAGGGCTTTCTGCACATCGTCGGCATGAGTGGGTCTGCGGCCGAAATGACCATCCACATTATCCTGCGCGATTTCGAGCGCGATCTGTTGGCCGCGCAGGGCGAACTTCTGCAGAAGGTATGCACGGCCGTGCAGGCCGGCGAGCCACGCGCCGAGATCACGTGCGCCATTACCCCCCAGTACCGCAACATGCGCTACTGGCTGGAGGACGACATGCGGCCGGTCGAACTGGCGCGTGAGGCCTGTCGCCAGGTCGGCATCGCGCCGTTCTCCGTGCCCGTGCGCGGTGGCACCGATGGCTCGCGGCTGACCGAGTTGGGCGTGCCCACCCCCAACGTGTTCACCGGTATGCAGGAAATCCACGGGCCGCTGGAATGGGTCAGCCTGCAAGACATGGCCGCCGCAACCGAGGTATGCGTCAAACTGGCGCAACTTTGGGCGGCAGCCGGGCGAGGCGAGCCGAAACCGAAACATGGTCCTGAGTCACCGGCCGATACGGGCGCAGCCAGCGACTGGACAGATGCGATATGAAACTACTTGAGTGGAGGCTGAAATGACTAAAAAAAATGCGTCTGAGCAGCAGAAGCGTTCTTCGATGGACAGGCTGCTGGATACCGTCGAGCGGGTAGGCAACAAGGTACCGCACCCGGTGCTGATGTTCTTCTACCTGATCGTCGGCGTGATCGTCCTCTCGGCGCTCTTGTCGCTCCTGGGCATTAGCGTTACCGAACAGATCGCCGTGCCCTTACCGGTGGAAGTGACGCCTGATTTTTACGGGGACTTGAGTGAATATACGCTGTCAGGCGTGGGAATCGAAGATGTGGAGTACGAAATCAGGGAACAGACCATCACCATCAATAGCCTGCTGAGTATTGATGGCATCCGCTTCCTGTTCACCTCCTTCGTCCCCAACTTCCAGGCCTTCGGCGCCCTGGCCGTGACGCTCATTGCCATGATGGGGGCGGGCGCGGCTGATGTGGCCGGATTGATGGCCGCCTTGATCCGCAAACTGGTCCAGGTCGCCCCGCGCTCGCTGATTGCCTACATTATCGTCTTCATCGGCGTGCTGTCCAGTGTCGCCTCGGACGCGGGCTACCTGATCCTGATTCCTCTGGGCGCAGCGGCCTTCCTGGCCGTCGGGCGACACCCGATTGCTGGCATTGCGGCCGGCTTCGGCGGCGTCGCGGCCGTTTTTATGGCCAACCTGATCCCGACGCCAAACGATGCGATGCTGATCGAGATCACCAATGAATCCATCGCGCTGGCCGGCGGCGCGCCGATCTCCATTACGGCCGATTACTTCTTCCAGGCTGTTTCAGCTCTCCTGATGACTCTGGTTGTCGGATTCGTCATCGTGCGCGTGGTCGAACCGCGCCTGGGCAAGTACGACCCGGCGGAAGCAGGCGATCCTGAGCATGCTGCCGCTACCGACGAAATCGATCCGGCGCTCGAAGCGCGTGGGCTGCGCCGGGCCGGGATCGCTTTTCTGATCGTGATGGGCGTCGTGTTGCTCGCCACCCTGCCGCCAGGCGCACCACTGCGCGATCCCGAAACGGGCGCGATCATCGGCCAGACGCCCTTCATGGGTAGTCTGCTGTTTATTGTTATGCTGTGCTTCTTCGTCCCCGGCGTAGCCTATGGTTCGGCGGTCGGCAAGTACAAAGGCCCCAACGACGTGATCGCCGCGGTGGTCAAGACCTTTGCCGGTTTGGGTGGCCTGATCTTCATGCTGTTGATGATCAGCCAGTTTATCGCCTACTTCAACTACTCCAACCTG
>CALFEW010000315.1 GCA_937958365.1 uncultured Chloroflexota bacterium
CGGCCAACTGCCTGGTTGGCAGGCCATCCAACTCGTTTTCCACGTAGATAGATACGCTGAAACCTTGCTGCAGGGCAGACGGCCGTAACCGCACATCCACCCACGTCCCCGGCAGCGCCCGATATGGCTGATCACTGGGGATACGCAAACGCTGGCCGGGAAACACAACGGCCGTAGCCAGCCCATTTAGCGCCACCAACTCATCCACCGATTGCCGGTAACGCGCCGCTATCACCGGCAGCGTCTCCCCGACAGCCACGACGTGGGGCGTGCCCGTCACCGTTTGCGGCGCTTCCGAGCCGGTGCGGCTGGTCACGGATAGCGTCTGCCCTACTATCAGGTCCTGGTAAGGATTAATCACCCGGTTTGATTGGGCCAGAGCGGGCAACGTGGTATTGAAACTGGCGGCTATCCCAACTAGCGAATCGCCGATCCGGGCGACATAAGCCGTGTCTACCGGCGTACCTTCGCGGCCGGGAATGAGCAGCGGCTGCCCAACAGCCAGCAGTGCATCTTCGCCCAGTCCGTTGGCCGCCAGCAGTTCATCCACGCTCAGGCCATACGTCGTGGCGATGATTGTCAGGTTTTCGCCTTCCTGCACGCGATGCACGTAAGGGATAGGCGCAACATCGCCTGGGGTCGGCGAAGCGGAATCGTCTTGGGCGAACGCCGCCAACGGCAGCAGCCCCATCAACATGAACAACGCCAGCAAAACGCTCACTGCCAGCCGTCTAAGATTTGCGTGGTGCAACCGTTACACTTCCTTCTCTAAAAATTGTAGGTGGTCCCCTACCCGAACGTGTTCCAGCAAACTCGGATGCAGTTCGATGACGTAACGCGCCGGAGCCTGGGGCGCGTAAGAGGGCCGCCACGGCCGTGCCAGGACAGTATCTACCACTTCCCCGGCTTCATTAACCCAAATAACGCCCAGATCGAAAGAGACAAAAAACATATGGATGGCCGTATTCAGGCGGTTGTCGCTTTTTTCTACGAGAACCAGGCCGTCTTCTGGCGCTAAGGAGCGCCGGAAAGTAAAGCCGCGCAGTTTGCTGCCGAAGGTATCGCACCATTTCAGGTGGTCTAGCAGGAGACGGCCGTTCTCCACGTGCCACAGTTGACGATAGGTAGTCATGTGGGGAAGTATAAACAATCCTGGCAGGCGGGCAAACGGGGCGGGAACCGTAAGTCGTAAGCCGTATTCCGTATTCCGTATTCCGTGAGCCGTAAACGGATTACGGACTACGGATCACGTCTCACACTCCCCGCCGTTGGCGCAGTTCGTCGTAAAGCGCCTGGGCTTGCGGATAATAAAAGGCGTGGGGAACCCGCCAGAATTCGGCCAGTTGGCGGTTGCCGGTTTGCTCTTCGTATATAACGGCCTGCAAGAACATGTCCAGCTTGTCGGCGTCGTGGACCAGATGGGCTTCAGGGGTGGCGGCGGCGTGCAGTTCTTCCCACCAGGCCAGCAGCGGCGCGGCAAAGTCGGCGTCAGCGAGCATGGTGAGCATTGCCTGGCGCTCGACGCTGGTTTTGATGCCTGGCGGCAGGTAGTGCCAGGCCGGCGTGGGGATGTCGGTGGTCAGCCCTTCCGGCAAATCGTGCAGGGCGGCCATCGCCAGCGCTTTGCCCAGGTCAACGTTTTCCGCGACAAGCGGGGCAAGGATCAGGGTGGTGAAAACAACGCCAAAGCTGTGGGCGGCGACGTTTTCGGGGTTGGGCACGCCGCGCTGCACCCAGCCGGTGCGGGGCGTGCGTTTAAGCTGGTTGCCGTGGAGCAAGGTATTGAGTACGGCCGTTACATCCATCCATCTATCTCCTGTGAAAATTTCGGATTGCGGATTGCGGAATGAAAGCTGTCCGGCGCCACCCGCCAATCCCCACATCTGCAATTGTGCCGGAACACCGACCGGCAGGCAATTGGACAGGCAAAATAATGATTCGCTGTTATAGTAACGGCCAAATTCCAGACAACCTGAAAGGCCACTGATATACCGAGGTATAGTATGAACCAACGAACTTATCTGTTTGTTTTGCTGTTATTATTTGGCGTTTTGTCTCTGGCTGGCTGTGGCGGGCAAACGGCCGTGCTGCCCACAAGTGCAGCGGTAGCGGTGATCGAAACGGCCGTTCCCACCCAGGCAGCGCTCGCCACCGACACCAATCCGCCCGTCGCCACCGTTGAACCAGAAGCAACGGCCGTCATGACTACCGCAGGCGAACGGCCGTTACTCCCCCGTCTTTCCGGCAGCGCCACCAACAATACCCAGGCCGCCGGGCTGGGC
>CALFEW010000316.1 GCA_937958365.1 uncultured Chloroflexota bacterium
GTACCCAATGGAATATTGATCAACGGCAGCGCATTCCCCGGCCGAATTTCAGCCTTCGGACCACTCATTACCGGGTCGCCAACACGCAAACCCAGCGGCGCAACAATATACCGCTTCTCACCATCCGCATACACCAACATCGCAATGCGCGCAGAACGATTCGGGTCATACTCAATAGACGCAACGCGGGCCGGCACATTAAACTTATCACGCCGGTTAAAATCAATCTCCCGATAGCGCCGTTTATGCCCACCACCTTGGTGACGAATCGTAATCTTGCCACGATGATTACGCCCACCACGCTTCCGCAAACCCCGCGTTAACGCAGGTTCCGGAGTCGTCCGGGTGACTTCTTCAAATGTCTGGCTCGTCATATCACGACGGCCAGGAGAAGTCGGTTTATACACTTTGATCGGCATCTTACCTCCAGAGACGGACTTCAGTTTGCATAAACAATGGGAACATCAACCCCATTACCCAACAAACCTCGTCCCTGCTCAAAAATCTCTAGTCACTCATCGTCAACGATGAGCAACCAAGTTACACACCTTCAAACAAATCAATACTATCGCCAGGCGACAAAGTCACAATTGCCTTTTTCCAACCAGGCTTCCGCGTAGCCACACGACGCCAACGTCGTGCTCGTTTAGGCGGCATATTAGCCACCCGCACTTTCTCCACGGTCACTTCCGGCCAGGCCAATTCAATTGCTGCCTTAATTTGCACCTTATTCGCCCGCGAATCAACTGCAAACGTAAACTGATTATTTAAATCAGCCTGATAATTACTTTTCTCTGTCACTATCGGCCGACGAATAATCTCTCGCCAATGAATCTGCATCGCCTATTCCTCCTCTTCCGCATCCTCAAAGTCATCATAATACTCTTCTGAACCCAGAAAAGAATTGAGGACATCCAGCGCCGCCAGAGGCATCACGAGTTTGTCATAACCCAACAGGTCACGAATATTCAGATAAGTCGCCCGCAAAGCCTTGGTTTCCGGCAGATTACGAGCCGACAACTCAACATTCCGATCACGCTCAGCCAATAGCAACAACGCACTCTCACCCGCAACCAGGCGATTCATGACGGCTACCATCTCTTTAGTCTTGGGCATAGTCATGCTGATTTCATCCAGCACCACAATGTCCCCATTACCGGCTTTAACAGAAAGCGCAGACCGCAGAGCCGCCCGACGCATTTTGCGTGGCATCTTCTTTTCATATGAACGCGGCAACGGCCCATGAGCCACACCACCACCCACAAAAATGGGCGCCTTTCGGCTACCATGGCGTGCATTACCGGTGCCTTTCTGGCGGTAAATCTTGCGCGTGCTGCGGTTTACTTCTGAACGACCTTTTGCTTTGTGTGTCCCCAGCCGCTTGTTTGCCAACTGCCGAACCAAAGCCTGGTGCATCAGATCACGATTAATTTTTGCTTCGAAAATGTCCGCAGGAAGCTCGACATTGCTCACTTCCTCTCCAGACATGTTGTAAACAGGAACTTCCATGACAGCGCCTCCGCCAGTTAGTTCTTAGCTGAGTCTCGAATGACAACGAGACTCCCTTTATGTCCAGGAATAGAACCTTTAATGGCTAACAAGTTCTTCTCCGGATCAATCTTGATAACTTGTAAATTCTGGGCCGTAAAACGCTCGTCACCATAATGACCAGCCATCTTCTTGCCTTTGAACACATGAGCCGTTCCTGACGTCGCACCCACAGAACCCGGCGCACGTCCGCGGTCAGATTGACCATGAGTTTTGGGGCCGCCGGCAAAACCATGCCGCTTAATATTGCCCGCAAAACCACGACCCTTCGTCTTGCCTATTACGTCAATATGGTCGCCCGCCACAAACTGTTCAACAGTCAGAACCTGACCAGCTTTGTAATCGGCCGTGTTCTTTGTACGGAACTCGCTCAAATGACGTACAGAAGGTATGCCATTGTTTTTCTTGCGCTGGGGGTGTTGCTTGTCGGTTTTTAACAAACCCAAATGGCCTTTTTGCCCATTGGTTAAGCGTTTCTCAGAGACTTCCCCGAACCCAACTTGGATGGCGCTATACCCATCCTTCTTCTCTACTTTTACTTGTGTTACATAGCATGGCCCCGCCTGCACAATCGTGACCGGCGTAACCACACCCTTTTCATCAAAAACTTGGGTCATACCAAGCTTGATGCCCAGTAATCCTTTCACTGTTACCTCCTGGGACTGTCAGCCACTAGGCTTAAGCTGCATCATCCCACCCGCCGCAGAAAACTGCGGTCCAGGTCGTTATTTAGATCGAAATTTCGATGTCCACACCAGCCGGCAAATTCAACCGCATTAACGTGTCAATCGTCTTGGAATCAGGATTGATCACATCAATCAAACGCTTGTGAGTGCGGATTTCAAAATGCTCGTGCGAGTCCTTGTCAATAAACGTACTACGACGCACTGTGAAGCGTTCGATTTTGGTTGGCAACGGCACAGGCCCAACAACATGAGCGCCTGTCCGTTCTGCCGTTCCCACGATACGCTTTGCAGATTGATCGAGAACACGGTGATCATATGCCTTTAAACGAATGCGGATTCTTTGCTTAGCCATAATTGCCTCAACTCAACAAGAAGGGGCGCTGCTGTCTGACAACAACGCCCTTCATGAATTAATTTATTTAATGATCTGGGTGATGACGCCAGCGCCAACCGTCAGACCGCCTTC
>CALFEW010000317.1 GCA_937958365.1 uncultured Chloroflexota bacterium
TCGTGGGGGTAGTTGGCTGGATTCGTCTATAAGGGATTCGGTTGACGGCCGTACCGCCAACGAACCTTTTGGTTTTCGCTGTGTAACCGATAACAACTAAGGGAGGATTTGTACGATGTCTTACGAAATGCAAGAGCAAGCAGGCGTATCTACCTGGTTTAACGGCGTTGAGTACATGCCAGCCCCGCAGCCGGTGGTTGTCACCCAGGCTGTTTTTGAAAACGACGAAGGACAGAAGCTGCGATTGCAGGTCAGCGGTCCGGAAGATCAAGTCAGACAATACCTGGAAAGCATGTCTTTTGCTTTCCGCGTTGAGCCACTATCGGATTCAGCAGAACTGGAAGCAGAGTTGTCACAGCTCGAAGTGGAACAAAACAGTGTTCCACCGACCGCAGTGGAACCAGTAGCCGTTGCCATATCTTTTGACTTTATAGATTTGGCGCCGCCGTATCGGTGGGAAGTCTGGTTTGATCCTCGCTATGATGTTTACATTGCTGGCACGGCCGTTCCCCATCGTTATGTCACGTCCCAATCAAAATTGGTTAAGGCCACTATTCACGCTGATGGCGGCACACTGAAGATGTCCTTGTGGCAAGGAAACGTTGTCGTGGGCAACCAAAACCGAACTGATTCTTTGTCGGCCGGCTGGTGGAAACCTATATCATTCTCAATCAGCGTAGATGGCCTGGATGCAAACAATCAGTACGACCTTTACGTTTATGGCGCAACGATATAAAAAGGGGCTTGGATTTCGTGCGGTTTGACGTGATGCGCGATGCCTCTCTGGTCACGTGATACGCATCACGCATCAGTTAACATCAACTCCCTGAATTCTTGAAGAGCCGGCAAAAACTCATACCAAAGACAAGCGAGCATATATCTCCGGCGCATGGTCACGCAAATCGTCCAGGACGGCAATCATGCTGCTGCCCGCATTGCGCAGGTATTTCTGTTCGCCCCCCGGCTCCAGCAGCATCCCGCCGCTGTGGTGGATGCCGATGACCAGAAAGTCGTTGTCGAAAACCGGTGAGCCGGAGGAGCCGGGTTCGGTGCTGGTGAGGTATTGCAGAGAACGGCCGTCGGCAAAGGCGACGAAGTTGTTCTGCATAGAAATCTTCTTGTAATGGCCGCCAGGATGCTGGATGATGTTGACTCGACTTTCCTTCTCCACGCGCCGCCGCGCCAGAGTCAGCGGCGCGACATCGGCCGGAGCGTCCAGCACCTCCACCACGGTCACGTCCAGGGCCGGGTTTGTGTAGAACAGGCCGCCCGGTTTGGCCCGCGCCGCCAGGATGGGCCGAGGGTTGAGCTGCTTGTCAAGCTGGTAGTGGAACTGGAAGGCGCTGGGCTGAGCCGCCTCCCGGCCGCCGATGACATGATG
>CALFEW010000318.1 GCA_937958365.1 uncultured Chloroflexota bacterium
AGGACGCGGATAAACGCAGATGCGGCCGATTTTCGCGGATAAAAACCAGCACTATGGGGTCACGATATTTTTTCCAGGGATTGTGGCGTTAAGGATGTGTCAACGCTCAATCCACGGACTTACGTAACGACCGTAAGGCATGTAACGGGTAAGCCTGGGTCAGGTCAAACTCATACCGACCCAATAAATTGACGTGTTGCCAGCCCAAGGGTGACACATGAGCCAGGTACTCATCGGGGACTTCTTTGCCTTTTGCTCTAAGCGTGTTGACAATCTTATCCAGATAAACGGTATTCCAGGCGGACAGCATGGCTACTAGCAGCATGGTACTACTGGCCCTGTTCATCTGGGCGTCAAAATCACGGTCATACATTTCTCCGTCACGGCCGATATTGAAGGCGCGAGCAGCACCCCAAATCGCCTCACCTTTATTCAACCCCCGCAAATTACGTCGCTGCAATGCCCGGTCCAGTAAGTAATTGAGGACGAAAATTGTCCGTTCCAGTTTTCCAACCTCCTTGAAGGCCAGAGCCAACTGATTCTGCTTGGGATAGGAAGCCAGTTTGCGCATCATTAGCGAGGCTGAGACTGCACCATGCCGGATCGAAGCTGACATCCGGCGCATTTCATCCCAGTTGGGGACAACCAGTTCGGAGTCTACCGTTCCCTGGATGAGCGGCTGCAAAGCTTCGTTTACCGCTACCGGCTCGACAGTGTAAAGATATTTCCTGGTTATGGCTCGGATGCGGGGCGCAAAACGAAAGCCTAACATTCGGCAGAGGGCAAATAGATGATAGGTGGCGCTGGCCGTGTCAGTGTAATGTTCCTGGATGTCAAAGTCCGTTTCATGGTGGCAAAGGGCGTCAATCACATACAGCGCTTCACTCGTATCTTGCATCACTTGGGGATAAAAAGGCATCCAGATGTCGGCCGCATGAGCCACAATCGTAATGCCCCGCCGGTACCAGAAATGACGAGCGTTGTAAACGGCATTGGGAGCATTGACCACAACCGGGACACGCATACCATCTGAAGAAGAGGCAACGCCACTGCCCCAATGACTGGAAAAGGGATGGTGCAGGACAAAGTTATCCAATTCGGCGATAGCCTGGCGCAGCGTTTCTTCCCGAATGTGCCATTCGGCCGACTGCATCAGCTCCTGTTCCGAAAAGTCGCAAGCCTGAGCCATTTTGGTTGGCCCAATATTCATCCCCGAGGCCATCAGAGCGGCAATGAGGACTGCCTGATGATAGCCGGTCGGAGCCTCTCCTGTCAGCAAATGGGGCAATAACTGGAAGGCGTCCGTCCACTCATTGACATCCACAATCACCTGGCTCATCTCGACCAGGGGCGCATAACTATATAGTTGTCGCCGGAGAGCTTTGGCTTCCGGTGGGGTCGTCTGCTCCAGTCGCTGCATCTGTAAGGAGCCATCATCACCTAGCGAAAGGTGACTGCCTTCTTCGGCAATCACCTCAGTGACCTGCTTGAGGAGGTCGGCTATCTGCTCCTGGCTTTCCTGTAAATAGACTTGGGGGTCATCGGCAACAGCCAGGCGAGTCTGTTCTTCTTTTTTGAGCCGTTCCCACTCCTGGCGTAACAACAAATAATCATCAAATGCCTGGTAGCGATGGCTGCCAACTACGGCAATATCACCAGAACGTAAGCCATCTTGCAGCCGGTCAAAAGCAGCCAGTTCGTAGTAATTGGGGTTGATGCCGTCCTCGGTCAGGGCATGTCGCTTCCATCGTTTTCGTTTCAGGTGCTCCAGCGGTGCGGTCAACACTTCACCGTTAATGACGATTTCTTCGCTGCGGACCCGTTGGTCGTGTTCATCTAACAAGCGTAATACATATTCCAGCGCTTCAAGACCGGGGTGCGTCTCCTGAATGGCCTCAAAGGTGAGGGAACGCATCATATCCAGCATCGCTTTGCGCCGGCGGTTGAAGGTGTTTTCCACCAGGTCCCGAAAATCCATATCGGCCGGCCGGGTATACGTTGAGACCGAGACGACCGTTTCCGTCAGAATGTCTTCTTTCACGACGGCAAAAACGGCATCATAGGGGTCTATCCCCTTGTCCCTGGCCTCCAGAAAAGCGGCCATCGCCTGAGCCAGGGTGTTGAGGTCGCGGTTAAGGGCGGTGATGTTGCGATGTAAATAATGTCGTTGCTTATTGCGTCCCTTACGCATCAGGTCGCTCAGCCAACGGTCAAACATATCCACCAACTGGTCAATCAGTGCCTGGCGTTGTTCATTGAGATAAGCTACCAGCAACGCATAGCGCTCACGCGGATTCTCCAGGTTAGCTAAAGGTTGTGGCCGGTAACGTTCCCCCCGTTGCGCCAATTGGCGAAAACGAGCCGGATGGACATTGTCCGGTCGAGGCGGTAACTGTAGCTCATTGACGAAGGCGATCCGTTCCAGCAGATGATGCATTCCATCTGATGATGGCTTAGGCGCTGTCATCCGCAGCCAGGCCAGCGGTGTTTGTCCCTCTTTGTCAGCTGCCACCACCAGTAATCGCTGCAAGGTTTCCTGTTGTGCAGTCGATAGCCCATTGGTGATACGGCGATAAACCCGCCAATGAGCGATGCGTTGGACATGCCAGACCAGCTTTTCCGTGACGAGAATGGTGGGGGCGATTAGTTTGTGCTGGCGTATCCAAGCCATCGCGCCATCCACCAGGGGCAGAGCCTCGTCGTTTTCCATTGCAAAAGGCAGGAGATAGTCGATGAGCGGTACAGCATCTTCTTTGTCGCAAGGACGATAACCGTACTGTTGGCAGATGTTTTGTAAGTGATCGTAAGGTGTTTCTCGGCGATGACCGTATTGTGCAAATGGTCCAACTGGCAGATTCAACTGCTCAGCGACGTAACTGACCAACTGCTCAGATATGGTCGTCATCTGCAGCAAGAACCGCCCCGGAAAACGGAGCGTGCAGAGTTGTAAAGCTACCCCCAACCGGTTAACTGGCCCACGGTGGCGGAAGATAAAGTCCTTATCCTTTAGGCTGAAAGTGTAATAACGAGCCATCTCTTGGGCCGAAAGATCGTCGGGGATAGTTGTAAAGAGGAGTTGTTCTTCAGGGCTGAGGACACGCGGCGTTTTGTCTGTCATAGCTCATCCAGGTAGATATTGGAGTTTCTTTTTAAGCTGTTGCCGACTGGGTAAAGTATACCGGGCGGTGGTGGCAATGGCTGGTAGACCATTACGAGTCTGGTGGCCGAGATAAACGGCAATGTCTTCCAGTCCCCACCCCGCTATTCGCGCCCGGTGCGCGAAATCGTGGCGTAGATCATGGAAGGTGATGTTGGCAACGAGTTCGTACTCATCTTGTCGCGCCTGCTGTTTCACCGTCGTCCAGATGTGTTCGATACCGCGCACGGTGAGGTGATCGGGGCGATCTTGTTGCCGCAACCAGGCAGCCCGTTGGCTGGTGAAAACATAGGTGCTATCCGGGTCACGGGCATCCCGGCGCATGTTAACTGTCTCATATATATAGTTGTATAACGCCCGACGCGCCTCGTTGTGTAAATCAATCGTTCTGGTTTTGCCGCCTTTGCTGTCCAAAATAGTGATTTGCCCGCTCCGTTGGTTCACAGTGCATTGTTCTAATTGCAGCTGTGCCACTTCGCTAATGCGTAATCCTGCCCAATAACCAAGCGCGAAAATGGCTGCTTGTCGTGACGATTGTTCAGCCTCAACACGGTTCTTGAGCACATACCGCTGTTCTGGTGTGAGTTCTCGTGGGGCTGTGTTCACGACCATCGGCCTGATCACCTGGCTGGCCGGATTGCGGGTCATATATCCTTTACCTACAGCCCAATGGCAGAAACGCCGTAAGGCGGTGAGGGTCTGGCTTCTAGTACTGGGTGAGCGTCTTTTTTTCTTCAGGTAATTCAAGTATCCACTGACGGCTACTTCTGTTATGACTTTTGGTGAGAACGGGTTGCCGCCGGGTTGGGCTGTCAGCCATTGAGCAAAACCGCGTAGAGCCGACAGGTAAGCTCTGACCGTTTTGGGGTCACGTGTCACTAATGATTGGGCAAATTCTTGGAAGATTTCAGGATCTAAGGACATAGCACCTCCTTGCTAACTATCTACAACTTGCAGGGGGAAATATTATCCGACGAGTTTTGGGGCGAAACTTTACCATATTTAAGTGCATACAGGCTTTCTAGGGTTCAAATGTGGCCCGTTATTGCTAATAATTATAAGTATCGGCAGTAAATTATCCGACGAGTTTACACGAGTGAAAAAGCTTCAGCAATCTCTTAGCGCAACAATCCCTGGAAAAAATATCGTGACCTCACTATCAGCGTTCATCCGCCGCATCCGCAAAAATCCGCGTTCCATCTCTTAAAAGTGCAAAGGTAATGATGGCTTTAGCAAACGCCTTGCCGTGAA
>CALFEW010000319.1 GCA_937958365.1 uncultured Chloroflexota bacterium
TTACCACCAACAGCACCCTGACGGCTGACGGCCGTCTGGTGATGGGCCGCGGTATAGCCCGACAGGCCAGGGAGCGTTTTCCCGGTCTGGATGTGGCGTTGGGCGCGCAAATTCAGACCCTCTGCGGCAGTCAGGGCTTCTATGGGCTGCTCATCAGCCGGCGCTGGCCGGCGGCGAAGTTGGCGGCCTTCCAGGTGAAATATCACTGGCAGCGGCCGGCCGACCTGTCCCTGATTACCAGGAGCGTGACCGCCTTGACCTGGTGGGCGCGTTATCATGCTGACTGCGCCATCCACCTCAATTTTCCTGGCATCGGCAACGGTGGTCTGGCGCGCACGGCCGTGCTGCCCCTGTTGACGTCGCTGCCGGACAACGTAACCATCTGGGAGTACGCCCGTGCGACAACCCCTTGATACCCCAGGAGATGACGATGAACGCACTTCAAGCAAAGCTGGCGGACTTGCCCACCATCGCCCTGGGCGGGCGGCCGCATCTTTCTTACCAGGCGGTCACCGATACGGTAGCCGTTTTTTTGTACCCCACCGCCCCGCTGGACGCCGCCGCCTACCAGCGTGTGCTGGAAACGGCCGATAGCGTGTGTCGGAAGATGGGCTATACCGAAGTCGTCCGGCTGACGCCACCGGAGGTAGAACTGGCGGCGGCCGGCCTTTACTGGACGGTCAGCCCATCCCCGGCGGCCGGCCCACCCCTGCCCACAGAAACAACCGCCGACCCCGTCCTCATCCACACTGGCCCCAGCCCGGCGGAACTGCTGGCCGATGGGCTGCTGCTGGATGCCAGATTAGGCCGACTCGGCGTAGACGAAGTGAGCCAGCAGCATTTCAAGATTCCTGTGACCGCCAGTGAGGGCGTGACCGACCTGCTGCATCGAGCGGTGGCGAGCGCCTGGCCCAACGACTACAAAGGGTTGTGGCACGACGTGTTGGGCATGTGCATACGTAGCGGCGAAGATGTCAGCCCGACGCGGCGGCAGTTCACAGTCATCATCCGCGGTCTGGAGCGGCGCTACTGGCGTTTTCAGGCCGACGTGCAGTCAGACAACAGCGGCGCGCCCTATCTCTACATCTCCCTGGTCGAGGAAGCCAATCGGGACGCGCCAGGGCTGTTTCCCCTGGGCCAGGTGGTGATGACGCCGGGCGTGGCGGCGTTGGGCATTGACGTGATGCCGTTCATTGCCCGCCACCAAGCGGCGGATTGGGGAGAGCTGGATAGCTTCGATAGGCGACAGAACGAGACGGCCGTGCGCGAAGGCCTGCGTATCCTCTCCGCCTATGACGTACCCGTCGCCGATGGCGAGACGGTGCGCCTCTGGGTGATTACCGAAGCCGACCGCAGCGTCACCACGGCGCTGTTAGCAGAGGAATATTGATTCGCACTGAAAAATGATACAATGATAGGTAGGAATACAGGTCAAGTTAATGGATAACACGCCAATCGCCCGGTTAACCCACACCGATATTGAGTTGATGCGGCTGCGTCTGTCACTTTCTCCAGGGCAACGTATTCAGGCGATGTTAGACGCCCGTGCGTTGGTAGTCGGCATGATTCGTGGGCGTTTGCGCACCCGCTATCCCGATCTCCCGGAGGCGGAACTCAATCTGAAAATGCTGGAGGAAATCGAACGTGCCCAAAACGTCCGGCCCTGGTCTCAATCTATTCCTCGACATTCTGTTTAAACTGGAAGAGTTGGCTATTCCGTATGTGATCATCGGCGGGTTTGCCGCCACCATGTATGGGATCACGCGGACCACTTTTGATATCGATATCGTTGTCACTCTGACGGAAAAGAATATCCAGGACTTAGCCGCCGCCTATCCCCCGCCTCGTTACTATGCGGATCCGTATCAGATGCGCCAGGCCATGCAGATGGGGAGTTCGTTCAATATCATTGACAGCAGTCGCGGTGAAAAAGCAGATCTCTTTCCCCTCACAATGGACTTGCGTTACCAACCAGCATTCGTCAATCGCATTCGGCGCGTCGTGGATTTACCGAATAAAGACGCTTTTTCTGTCTGGGCGGCCCGACCGGAGGACGTCATCATTGGCAAGCTAATGGCCTGGGAGGAGGGACGCTCTGACCGTCACTTGTCCGACATCTATGAAATGATGTTGTTTTATTACCTGGGCGAGGAGCCGGACCTTGACTTTGATTCTGTCTACGTTTTAGATCGCGCCCAAGCGATTGGCAGTGAAGCCGCCGATATCTGGAAGCTTCTTCACTCTACCGCCCAAGAAGAAGCGGCAAGACACTAACCTTTAACGACTCGTTGCATCAATGGATACAAGCCAGTACTCACACAGGAGTACTGGCTTTTTGGTTTTTGAGCTATATATTTGCCCA
>CALFEW010000320.1 GCA_937958365.1 uncultured Chloroflexota bacterium
GACACATTTCTGGTTAAATTGAGAATTGCTGCTGTAAGCTAGTAGCTGTAAGCGGAAGTACTATAAGCAACCACAAGGGTCATCCTTACCCAGGTCATCAATTTCTGGCTAACAACTATTAACGAACAACTCGCCACGCAGTACAGTGATGGCCTGACCCTGAAGCAAGACTCGGTCGCCTTGCAGGCGCACGCGCACCACGCCGCCGCGTGGCGACGCCTGGTAAGCCGTGAATTCAGCTTTGCCCAGGCGCGCCGCCCAAAATGGTCCCAGGCAGCAGTGGGCTGAGCCAGTCACCGGGTCTTCGTCTATGCCGGAGCCGGGGGCAAAAAAGCGCGAGACAAAATCAAAATCGGCCGTCTCCGCCCGGCTGGTGACAATCACACCGCGCACGCCCAACGTGCGCAGGGCGGCAAAATCGGGTTGGAGGGTGCGCACGGCCGTTTCCCCGGCCACTTCCACGATGTAATCAAAAGCATTACGCCCCACATACAACGGCGTTATGCCCAGGGCGGCGGCCAGACCGGGCGGCATCGCCGCTGCCTGTTCCGGTTTGGCCGGAAAGTTCAGGGTGATCCAATCGGCGGCGCGAACGGCCGTAAGCAGCCCGCTGCGCGTGTGGAATCTGGCTTCCTGGTCCGCGGTCAGCCGCCCTGTTTCCCATAAGACGTGGGCGCTTGCCAGCGTGGCATGGCCGCACAAATCCACTTCCACCGTCGGCGTAAACCAGCGCAAATCGTAGCCATCCGCCTGTGGCGCAAGAAACGCCGTCTCCGAGAGGTTCATCTCTTGGGCCACGTTTTGCATCCAGGCCGCCTCCGCCGCTTCCGCCAGCACACAGACCGCCGCCGGATTCCCGGCAAACGGCCGTGCCGTAAACGCATCTACTTGGTAAATATCTATCATTTGCCCACCTATGATTGTGGCCTTGGGTGTCAGCCATCTCTCCACAAATTTAACAACGCCGCCTCCCGTTCTGGCGTCAGGCCATTGCGCCAGGCGTAATCGGCCGGGCGCGTATTCAGCCAGTCCAGCGTGTCGCGCACGGTGTCTGCCAATGGCCGATAGGTCAGACCGGCCTGCTGCGCTTTGGCGCAATCCACCGTACTGAACCCTGCGGCTTCTTCGCCGGCGACCCACAAGGGCAGGTCGGTCCAGGGAGCCACGCCCTGTTCCAGCAAAAAGGCTTCATCTACCCAGGTAATGTCGGCGTCGGCGTCGGCGTCGGCAATGTGGCCGCAGGTTTGCAGCACGTCGCGCATTGTCAGGCGATAAGCGGGGCCGGTGGCGTTGAAAGGACCACGCAGTTTTTGCGCCGTCGCCTGCACCGTCCAGGCGGCCAGATCACGCACGTCTATGATTTGCACCGGGGTGTCTGGATTGCCGGGAGCCAATACATCGCCGCCTTGCGCCAGCCGATACGGCCAGTAGCTAAAGCGGTCGGTAGGATCATGCGGCCCCACAATCAGGCCGGCGCGTACGTGGAGGGCACGGCCGTTCATCGCCGCCGAGATGGTTTGTTCGCACAACACCTTCAGCGGGCCATACGTCTCTCCGGTGACTTCTTCTACCGTCTCGTCGGGCATGGTTGCCAGCGTATAGCTTTCATCCAGGCCCACTTTGTCAAAATCCTGGTACACGGAAATGCTGGAAATGAAGGTGTAATGCTCCACAGTGTCGGCCAGCAGCCGCGCCGAATCGCCTACCAGGCGCGGCACGTAGCCGCATGTGTCCAGAACGGCGTCCCACTGCCGACCGCGCAGCGCATCCAGGCCGCCGTCGCGGTTGCCCCGCACATGCTCCAACTGCGGATACAGGTCTGGATTGCTCTGCCCGCGATTGAACAGCGTCAGCTCATGTCCGGCGTCCAGAGCCGCTTCGACCAGTGCTCGTCCCAAAAAGCGCGTCCCACCGATAATAAGAAATTTCATGCCACACCTCCATTTCGGATTTTGGATGTTAGATTTCGGAAGGATAGTGGAAGCGGATGGATTTGTCTACCAGGGACGGCCGTTTCCCGGTACAATCCTGTCCCAACTTCTGAATACTTTGTACCTTATGTACCTTTGTTTCTTTGTCATCAAATCTTCCCAAAGGAGACTCCCATGGACCTGAAAGTCACTCACGGCCGTATTCAAGACAGCCCGGCCGACACCCTCATCGTTAACCTCTTCGACGACGTGCAAATTCCCGGCGGCGCGACCGGCGCGCTGGATCAGGCGCTTGATGGCGCTATCCGCGACCTCATCACCGCCGGCGATTTGAGCGGTAAAGCGGGGGAAACGGCCGTCCTTTATCCGCGTGGGGCCGTTGCTGCCCAACGGGTGCTGGTGGTGGGCCTGGGCAAGCGCGAAGGCTTTGATCTGGAAGGCGTGCGCCAGGCGGCTGCCGCCGGGATCAAACGCGCCCGCGACCTGAAGGCTAAAAATGTCGCTACCATCGTCCACGGGGCGGGCATTGCCGGATTGCCGGGTTCTGCCGCTGCCCAGGCCACCGTCGAAGGCACGTTGCTCGCGTTATACGCCTTCGACGCCGCCCGGCAAAACCCAGAGACCCCCCACGCCATTGACTCCTTGACGATTGTGGAGGTTGACGCGGCCAAGGTGGGCGAAATAGAGCAGGGATTGGCAACGGCCGTCGCCCTCAACGCCGGCGTCACCCTGGCCCGCGATCTGGTAAACATGCCGCCCAACGTCGCTACGCCCCAAAAACTGGCCGACGCTGCCACCCAAATCGCTGAAACCCACCACATGAACCTGACAGTTGGCGGGCGCAAATGGGCGGCCCGGCACAACATGGGCGCATTCCTGGCTGTGGCCCAGGGCGCAGGGTTCCCGCCCAAATTTATCGTGCTGGAACACAACGCCGACCGCGAAGACCTGCCGACCATTGTCCTGGTGGGCAAGGGCATCACCTTCGATACCGGGGGTATCTCCATCAAACCCAGCGAACACATGGAGGCGATGAAGTCGGACATGGGCGGCGCAGCGGCCGTGTTGGGTGCTATGAAAACCGTCGGGATGCTCGACTTGCCCTTGCGCGTCATCGGCATCACGCCTTGCACCGAGAACATGCCAGACGCCCACGCCTACCGCCCGGCCGATGTGATCACGGCCAGCAACGGCAAAACGATTGAAATCATCAGCACAGACGCCGAGGGACGGCTGGTGCTGGCTGATGCTCTGGTGTATGCGCAGCGGTATCAGCCAACGGCCGTGATAGACCTGGCGACGTTGACCGGAGCTTGCGTGGTGGCTCTGGGCGCGGGCATGGGCGCCGGTCTCTTCAGCAACGACGATGGCCTGCGCGACAGGTTGCTGGCGGCCAGCCAGTCCACCCACGAACGCCTCTGGCCCCTGCCGCTGTGGGATGATTACCAACAAGCTATCAAGTCCAACGTGGCCGACATGAAAAATACTGGCGGCCGTATGGGCGGCGTGGGCACGTCGGCCATCTTCTTGAAGCATTTCACCGATTACGCCTGGGCGCATCTGGACATCGCCGGCATGGCCCTGGCCGATCGTGAAAAAGGTTACATTCCCGCCGGCGGCGTCGGTTTTGGCGTGCGCCTGCTGGTAGAATTTCTGCAAAATTGGGCCTGAGCTATCATGTGTCATGCGGCATTCGGTGAAACGCGCCGCACAACGTTTGACTTTTGCCGCATGACACCCCTTTTCCGGCTTGCGCCAGCGCCCAATCCCATCTAAACTAACGCTTGTTACGATTTATCCCACAACCCACGGCAAGACCAATCTTATAGAACCAGGAGAAGGAACATGTCTGTGCCCACCCCCCCATTAACTTTAGGCGTTGAGGAAGAATATCAGATCATTGATCCGGAGAGCCGTAACTTGCATTCATACATTACGGAGCTGATTTCGCAAGATCAATCGCGGCCCACCAGCCTGAATTTGAAGCCGGAATTTATGCAGTCGCAGGTGGAAGTTGGCAGCCACGTGTGCCGCAACGTGAAGGAAGTGCGGGCGGAAGTGGTGCGCCTGCGCCGGGCGGTCAGCGATATGGCGGCGGAGAACGGGCTGGCGATTGCCGCCGCTTCGACCCATCCGTTTGCCCGCTGGGAGGAACAGTCTATTACCGAGGGGGTGCGGTATAAGGAACTGTTAGACGACATGCAAGGGGTGGCGCGGCGGCTGCTGATTTTTGGGATGCACGTCCACGTGGGGTTTGGCAGTGACCCGGAATCAAAAAACCTGATGATTGAGATCATGAACCAGGCGCGTTACTTCATCCCGCATTTGTTGGCGCTTTCGACCAGTTCGCCGTTTTGGCACGGCCGTTCTACCGGCCTGAAATCTTACCGCAGCGTGGTCTTTGAACAACTGCCACGCACCGGCATTCCGCACTCTTTTAACTCCTGGGCCGAATACCAAAACTACGAACGCACTTTGGGCAAAGTTGGCGCGTTTGGCAAATCGGATACCCGCGCCAAAATCTGGTGGGACATTCGCCCCCATCCGATATTCGATACGCTGGAGTTCCGTATCACCGACATTTGCACGACGGTAGACGAATGTGTATGCATCGCTGCCCTGTTCCAGGCGATTTGCGCCAAACTATTGAAGCTGCGGCGGCAAAACATGGCCTGGCGTCATTACCGCCACATGCATATCACCGAAAATAAATGGCGGGCCGTACGTTATGGCATTGATGGCGAATTGATTGATTTTGGCATTGAAGAAGCCATCCCGTTCCATTTCCTGATGGAAGAACTGCTTGATTTGCTGGACGATGTGGTGGACGAGTTGGGCAGCCGCAAAGAAGTGGAATTTGTGCGCACTATCTTAAAGCAAGGCACAAGCGCGGACCGGCAGACGGCCGTTTATCGTCAGCATGGCGGTGACGACAACAACGTCGAAGCGCTGAAAGCGGTGGTAGATCATTTAATTATGGAGACCAAAAAGGGGCTTTAGAAATTGTCAATGGTCAATTGTCAATTGTTAATGGTCAATAGCTGGCGCATAGGTGGCTGTTGACTATTGGCTATTAGCCATTGACCATTGACCATTCTCAATCATCATCCTGGAAGTTGCGGTCGAGTTCTTCCAGCAGTTGGGCGGCTTCTACCAGTTTGTCCAGAGGATTTTTCTCGCCGGTGAAGTAGCGGTAATCGGCGGGCATTAAGTCCAGGGTTTGCACGATTTCCTCGTACTTTTCCTTGAGGGCGCGTTCGTTGACGCCATAGGCGGCGGCCACGTCTGTGCGCTTGAGTTCCACGAAGTTGACTTTGACGAGGGCGTAGGTGATGCCGGCGGCCCAGAGTTCCGGTTTAGGTGTGCGGAACGGCCGTCGCCCAATCATAATGCGAAACTCCAACCACATCTGAATCGCCTTGCCGATTTGGGCTATTGGCATGTTCAACTGGCGCATCGCCTCGATCAGCAACCCCTCTACCTCATCCAGCGAGGACGAGAACAGGCGCTCATAACGCGCGGCGACATCGCCTTCCGTTTCTACCTGAAGATAGCGCCCCAACGAATTCATGGCCTGTTCGTAATCGCCGCTGCGCGCATACACGCGCGCGAGATTAAGAAGATACTCAGGATTTTCGGGATCGCCGTCAACCGCCTCCTGAAAGGCAGCAATCGCCTTTTCCATTTCCCAATTCTCAAAATGGACCAGACCTACTTCATTTTGCTTTTCTGCTGCTTTTTTCCGAGTCGCCATGCTTTTTGTCCAACTCATTTGGCTGTCGTGATCCGGATGACGGTATTTGCCGCCTTAAGAGGCTGCGCTACCCACGGGCGCTTCGACTAAAACGGCCGTGTTCGGTACCGTCACTTCTCCCTTCTCATAAGCCATCATGCGTTCAAAGGCGGTGATAGCCACCGCCAGCATCGTTTCATCAGGTTCGGCCGTCGTCAAATGCTGTAAAGCCAGATTCGGCTTGGTGATCAGACGAATCAGGGCATTGTCCTGGTGGGCCGCCGAAAAACGCAAAAACTCATAAGCCACTCCGGCAATCACCGGCAGCAGCACAATCCGCGAAAGCATCCGCAGCCCCAGCCCCATCGGCGGCAAAAAACTGTAGATCAAAATCGAAATCACCACCACCGTCAGCAAAAAGGCGGTGCCACAGCGTGGATGTTCCAACGGAAACCGGGCCACGTTGGCCGGGGTTAATTCTGCGCCGGCTTCATAGGCGTTGATGGTTTTATGCTCGGCCCCATGATAGCGGTACAGCCGCTTGATGTCCGGCATAAAGGCAATGACCCACACATATCCCACCAGCAGCGCCAGACGAACCAGCCCTTCAATCGCATTTTCCAGGATGTGATACTCCGCCATATTCAGCAGGTTAACCACCACTCTGGCGACAAACGTGGGAAAGACGAAAAACAAAAGAATGGAAAACGTCAACGAAAGCAAAACCGTGCCCCACTGCATAGGGCCTTCAAACACTTTGCCAGCCTCTTTGCCATCGCCAGCCGGCGTGTTTTCTTCTTCGAGGGCCACCTCGGCCGAAAACATCAGGCTTTTGATGCCCAGACCCAGGGCGTCCCACAACATGGTGAGTCCCCGAACAAAAGGCATTCGGGCGATGCCATTGCCGTAAATTTTGGCGTTTAATGGTTCCGTATGAACCACAATATTGCCCTGTGGATCACGCACGGCCACGGCCAACGCCCGCGACCCCCGCATCATCACACCTTCAATCACCGCCTGGCCGCCATAGTTGAATTGTTTGGTTGCTGTGGCCTTGACGGCCGTTGAGGAATTAGAATTAGACATGGGTAGCATTGTACTGGGTGGTTATAGGAGCGTCAAGCAGGCAGCCACAGGAGTTAGAAACTACAAAGAAAAGGGCGTCCCCCAGAGCGACAACGCGAAAATCTGCGCCGCGTTACATCTGTCAGGATGGGTAACTGCCCAATATGCTAAAAACGACCAGCAGCGCCAGGATAATAAACAGCGAGAGCGCGGCATAAACGGCAACGGCCGTTACCGATAACGGCCGTTCTTCATCCACCACGCGCCTGTCAACGGCCGTCGCTGCCAACTTCCAACCACATTGCCAGCACACCGTATCCGTCGGCAGCACCGCCTGACCACAATTTTCGCAACGCAAATTCACAGGCTCTTTGTCATTCATCAACTAACTTACAGAACTGAGATTGGAGATTAGTGACTGGTTCAATCTCCAATCTCCTGTAGATTGTTTAATGCGCTTTCCTTACTGCACCCACCAAAGGGTCTCATTAACCCGGTCTGGCGATCACCAAAACCGCCGAAATGTAAAGCAGTTTACAAAACCATTGTAACAGAATTGCCTGTGACTGGAAGAAACCCCCGGTAGAATATCTTCATATTCGGCAATCAGTTGAACAAAACAAAAACAAAGATTGCCACAATTTATACCCAATTTCCTCCTTTTTTCTCCTCTTCCCGCAAAGGGCCTTGCCATCGCAAGGCTCTTTGTGGTTTAAACGGCCGTTCCCCGCTACCATTCCGCCCATGAACGAAACAATCACCTGGCTCACCACCCGGCGCTCCGTGCGCCGTTACCAACCCCACCCCATTCCCGACGACCTCATCGAGCAGCTACTCGTGGCAGCCATCTGGGCGCCCTCTGCCCACAACCGGCAGCCGTGGCGTTTTGCCGTCATTAAAAACACGGCCGTTAAAGAACAGTTGGCCCTGGCTATGGGCCGCCAACTCCGCGCCGACCTGGAAGCCGACGACGCGCCGGCTGATGTCATTGCCAGGGATATAAACCGCTCCTATCAGCGGCTTACCGGCGCGCCGCTGCTCATCCTCCTCAGCCTATCTATGGAAGATATGGATGCCTATCCCGACCCCGACCGGCAGCGCAACGAATGGACGATGGCCGTGCAAAGCGCCGCCATGGCCGGGCAAAACCTCCTGTTGGCCGCTCATGAGCTGGGATTGGGCGCTTGCTGGCTGTGCGCGCCCCTGTTCTGCCCGGCCGTCGTGCGCGAGGCGCTCAATCTGCCCGCTAATTGGCAGCCGCAAGGGCTGATTACCGTTGGTTATCCGGCCGAACGCAAAGAAAAAACCCGCCAACCGTTAAACGGCCGTGTCCTCTTTTTCACCTGAGCGAGCGTTTCCTCCCATAAAAAGCTAAGAATAGCCGAAAAGAACGGCCGTTTTCTTGTTGAAAAGTGCCAGTTTTGATACAATCGAATTCATCTAATTAATTCGATTTATTGGATAAATCAAAAAGCGCATGTTGCTGCATAAGCTTGATTCCGATTTCATCAAATATCTGATTGACCATCACGTCGAGCCGGGTGATCGGGTTCCGACGTTGAATGAAATCAGCGACGAACTGGGCATTGGCGTCGGTAAATTGCGTGAGCAGCTTGAAGTAGCCCGCAGCCTGGGTTTTATCTCCGTCAAAACGCGCAAAGGCATTCAGCGCGAACCATTCGATTTTGCCCCGGCCGTCCTGACGGCGTTGTTGTTTAGCCTGGGAACCGGCGAAGCACAGTTTACGCAATTTAGCGCCCTGCGCCGGGCTATTGAAACCAGCATGTGGCATGAAGCCGTCGTTTGCCTGACGCCGGAAGATAAGGCGGAAATGCGCCGTTTGGTGGAGCAGGCCTGGCGTAAGCTGCGCGGGCAACCGGTTCACGTCCCCAATGGCGAACATCGCCTGTTCCACCTTAAAACATTCAGCCGCCTGGACAATCCCTTTGTGCAGGGACTGTTATCCGCTTATTGGGATGCTTACGAAGCGTCAGAGCTGACCCGTTTTGTTAATTATCAATATTGGATAGATGTCTGGACTTATCACGAACGCATCGTGGACGCCCTGGACGCCAACGATTTTGACCAGGGATTGGTTTTGTTAACCGAACATTTTAGTTTATTACCAACAATTCCAGCAGGCTGAGCCGGTTGGGGAGAGGTTGGTATTTTTATTTATGAGGAGAGAGTTATGAGTGATCCCACTGCCCACTTTGAGGAACTAGAATCTGTTGTCATTCGTTTTGCCGGTGACTCTGGCGATGGTATGCAGCTCACCGGGACGCAGTTCACCACTGCATCGGCCGTTTTTGGCAACGACATTAGCACGCTGCCCGATTATCCGGCGGAAATTCGCGCCCCGGCAGGCACGCTGGCCGGCGTCAGCGGCTTCCAGGTGAATTTGTCGCAGCACGACATTCTTACGCCAGGCGACGCGCCGTTCATGCTGGTGGCGATGAATCCGGCGGCCCTGAAAGCCAGCCTGCCTGATTTGGAAGTTGCCGGCATTATCATTGTCAACACAGACGCTTTTACCCCGGCCAACCTGAAAAAGGCGGATTATGACACGAATCCGTTGGAAGATGGCTCGTTGAAAAGCTATGAAGTTCACGAAGTGCCCCTGACCTCGTTAACCCGTGAAGCCCTGAAAGATTTGACGACTCTGACGACGAAGGAAAAAGACCGCTGCCAAAACTTTTTTGCCCTGGGGCTGGCTTTTTGGATTTTTGATCGCCGTCTGGAAACGTCTACGTCCTGGATTGAAAGCAAGTTTGCCCAGAAACCGGAATTGGCGCAAGCCAATAGAATTGCTCTGGAAACGGGCTTCTACTTCGGCGAAACGACGGAAGTTTTCCGCCGCCGTTTCCACATTCGCGCGGCTTCTTTGCCGCCGGGTACGTATCGCAACGTGACCGGGAACGAGGCGATTGCTCTGGGGCTGGTAACGGCCGCTAAAAAGATGGAGAAGCCGCTGTTCTATGGCTCGTATCCCATCACGCCGGCCAGTGACATTTTGCATGCGCTGGCCCCGCTGCGTAACTTTGACGTGCGCACCTTCCAGGCTGAGGATGAAATCGCGGCCATGGGGGCGGTGATTGGCGCATCGTTTGGCGGCGCATTGGCCGTGACCGGGACCAGCGGCCCTGGCCTGGCGCTAAAAAGCGAGGCGATGAATCTGGCGATTATGCTGGAACTGCCGATGGTGATTGTGGATGTGCAGCGCGGCGGTCCCAGCACCGGTCTACCGACGAAGACGGAGCAAGGGGATTTGTTGCAGGCGTTGTACGGCCGTAACGGTGAAAGCCCCATCCCCGTGTTGGCCCCCAAAGGGCCGGCCGACTGTTTCGACATTGCTTTTGAAGCGTGTCGTCTGGCGGTGCGCGCCATGACGCCGGTGGTCATTCTGTCGGAAGGCTACCTGGCAAATAGTTCGGAGCCGTGGTTGATTCCTGACCCGGACGACATTGAGCCGATTGTGGTGCGCCATCCCGAAGGGCGCAGCGACAGCAACGGTGACGCGCCGTTCTTCCCTTATTTGCGCGATGAGGAAACGTTGGGACGGCCGTGGGCCATTCCCGGCACGCCCGGCCTGGAACATCGCATCGGCGGTCTGGCCAAAGCGCCCATCACCGGCAACGTCTCGCAGGATTCGCGCCACCACGAACAGATGATCCAACTGCGCGCCGAGAAGGTGGCGCGTCTGGCGGATGCTTTCCCGGAACAAGACGTGTTTGGGCCGGCAGAGGGTGATTTGCTGGTGTTGACCTGGGGTGGGACGTTTGGCGCGGTGCGCACGGCCGTTACCCGCGCCCAAAATAACGGGTATGACGTGGCCCACGCCCACGTGCGCCTTCTCAATCCTTTCCCGCGTAACCTGGAAAGCATTCTACGCAGTTACAAGCGCATTTTGGTTCCGGAGCTGAACAACGGCCAACTGGCGTTTGTTTTGCGCGGGACCTATGCCCTGGACAATATTATTTCTTATCCGAAATTGCACGCACGGCCGTTCAAAATCGGCGAGGTGTACCAGAAACTTGAGGAGTTGTTTGGCTATTAAGCGACGACAAACTTCCTCGAAGTTCAAAACTTCCGGGAAGTTGATTACCTGGAGAAAATCATGACTGAAGCAATTACTTTAGAGCTGACACGCAAAGATTTTGTATCTGACCAGACGGTGCGCTGGTGTCCGGGTTGTGGCGATTATGCGATTCTGGCGCAGATGCAAAAAGTGCTGCCGGAACTGGGCATTCCCAAAGAAAAAATTGTTTTTATTTCCGGCATCGGCTGTTCTAGCCGGTTCCCGTATTACATGGACACCTACGGTATTCACAGCATTCACGGCCGTGCGCCCACACTCGCATCTGGCCTGGCCTCGGCCAACCCAGACCTGAGCATCTGGGTCATTACCGGTGACGGCGATGGACTGTCCATCGGTGGCAACCACTTGATCCACGCCATTCGCCGTAACGTCAATCTCAACATTTTGCTCTTCAATAACCGCATCTACGGCCTGACCAAAGGGCAGTATTCGCCTACGTCGCGTAAGGGCAAAAAGACCAAATCCTCACCGATGGGTTCCATCGAGCAGCCCATCAACCCGCTGACGCTGGCGCTGTCGGCCGAAGCCACCTTTGTGGCCCGTGCTATGGACACGGAGACTGCGCACCTGGGCGAAATCTTGAAAGCGGCCGCCGCCCACGAGGGCACGTCGTTCGTGGAAATTTACCAGAACTGCGTCATCTTCAATCCCAACGAATGGGCCGGCCTTGACGACCGCCGCACCCGTTCGGATCACGTCATCTATCTGGAGCATGGCAAGCCGCTCATTTTCGGCAAAAACAACGATAAAGGCGTGCGGCTGAACGGTTTCAAGCCGGAAGTGGTGGAATTGGGCGGCGAATTCAGCGAAAAGGACCTGATTGTCCACGATGAAACGTCGCAAGAGTTGGCTTATATCCTGGCGCACATGGAGCATCCGACTTATCCGCCGCCTATGGGCGTGATTCGCCAGGTGCGGAAGCCAACGTACACAGAAGAATTGATGGGTCAGGTACGCCTGGCCCAGCAGCGAAAGGGCGTGGGCGACCTGAAGGAGTTGTATCACGCAGCCGACGTTTGGACTGTCTGATCGTTCATTAGAAGTGCAACGCAAGGCAAAAGCGCCTTGCGTCTGTATTCTTGTACATACTGGGGGCGGCGCAAGGGCGTCGCCCCTGGCTTTTAAAGGAGCGTATCTTATGGGTGTGTTAGAAAAAACTGTGGAGGTAACGGCCGTTCCGGAACGGCCGTCTTCATCCCCAAAACCTATCGTGAACGATTTTGCCATTGTTGTGGCTACCGCCAACGGGACCGGCAGCCAGACGGCCAACATGGCCTTGCTGCGCGCCATCTTCAAAATGGGCGTGCCGGTGAATGGCAAAAACATCTTCCCGTCCAACATTCAGGGTCTGCCCACCTGGTACCATATTCGCGTCAGCAAAGATGGCTACATCGCCCGGCGCGAGACCAATGAACTGCTGGTGGCCTTCAACGAAACCACCGTCTACCAGGACATCCGCGACCTGCCATCTGGCGGCTTATGCCTCTACAACGCCGACTTTCGCAGCCTGCCCAGCCGCGACGACGTGACGATGGTGGGCATTCCGGTACGGCCGTTTGTGGCCGAAAGCGGGCTAAAAGGCAAGCTGGGCGATTACATCGCCAACATGGTTTACGTGGGCGCGATGACCTATTTGCTCGGCGTGCCCCTGGCGAAAATTGATGAAGCGCTGGACGTTCACTTCAAACAACGACGCAAATTTGTGGATTCCAACATGGCGGTAGTGCGCGCCGCCTACCAGTGGGCCAGCGACAACATCAGCCACGACAGCCCCTATCGCGTGGAACCGATGGACGCGACGGCCGGTCAGATGCTCATCACCGGCAACGAAGCGGCCGCTTTGGGCGCGGTTTTTGGCGGCGTTTCTTTCGTCGGTTGGTATCCCATCACCCCATCCACCAGCCTGATTGACGCCCTGAACGACTATCTGCCCCGACTGCGGCGTGACCCGGAAACGGGCCAGGCCACCTACGCTGTTGTGCAGGCGGAAGACGAACTGGCGGCCATCGGCATGATCTTGGGCGCGGGCTGGAGCGGAGCGCGGGCGATGACGGCCACCTCCGGGCCGGGCATTTCGCTGATGGCCGAGTTTGCCGGCCTGGGTTACTTTAGCGAGACGCCGGCCGTTATCTGGAACGTGCAGCGGGTGGGGCCAAGCACCGGCCTGCCCACGCGCACCGGCCAGGGCGACGTGTTGTTCACCTATTACCTGGGACACGGCGACACGCTGAACGTGATTTTGTTCCCGGCGTCGGTGGCCGAATGTTTTGAATTTGGCGTGACGGCGTTTGATCTGGCCGACCAATTGCAGACACCGGTGTTTGTGCTGAGCGACCTGGACCTGGGCATGAACAACTGGATGGCGGAACCGTTTGCCTACCCGGAGCAGCCGATGAACCGCGGCAAAGTGGTGACGGCGGAGGATTTGCGACGAGACGGCCGTTTTGCCCGTTATCTTGACGTGGATGGCGATGGTATCCCTTACCGCACGCTGCCCGGCAATCCGCACCCGCTGGCCGCCTGGTTTGCCCGCGGCACCGGCCACAACGAGCAAGCCGTCTACAGTGAAAAGCCGCAAGATTGGGAAAACAACATGCTGCGGCTGCGGCGCAAATTCGAGACCGCGCGGCAGTTGGTCCCCGGCCCGGTGATTGACGAGCAGCCAGACGCCGAATTTGGCATCATCGCCTTTGGCACGACGCAGTATGCCATTGACGAAGCCCGCGACCGGCTGGCAAAACAGGGCGTGGCGACGAGTTTCATGCGTCTGCGCGGCCTGCCCATCAACGACAACGTGCGGGATTTCATCGGCCGTTATGAGCGATTGTACGTGGTGGAACTGAATCGGGACGGCCAAATCCACAAAATTTTACAGACCGAAGCGCCCGAACAGGCGGCGCGGCTGGTTTCGGTGGCCCATATGGATGGGCTGCCGCTGACGGCGCGTTGGGTGGTGGAAGCCATCGCGGCGCAAGAAGCAGCGCGCCAGGAGCAAATGAGCCATGATTAACGAAACAAAACGAGGCAAAGAAAACAAGTTGGGGTTGACGTTGAAAGATTACAAGGGGCAGCCTTCAACCTTGTGCAACGGCTGCGGCCATAATTCCATCGCCAACCAGATTGTGCAGGTGGCCTATGAATTGGACATTGAGCAGCACACCATTTTGCGCATGAGTGGGATTGGCTGCTCCAGCAAATCGCCGGCTTACTTTTTGGGCGGGTCGTTTGGTTTTAATTCGCTGCACGGCCGTATGCCCTCCATTGCCACCGGCGCGTTGATGGGCAATCACAGCCTGCACGCCATCGGCGTCAGCGGTGATGGCGATACGGGCAGCATTGGCCTGGGGCAGTTTAAGCACACGGTGCGGCGCAACGTGCGCATGGTGTACGTGGTGGAAAACAACGGCGTGTATGGCCTGACCAAAGGGCAGTTTTCGGCGACGGCCGATGAGGGCCAGGTGTTGAAATACGCGGGCGAGAACGAGTTTCCGCCGGTGGACCTGTGCATGGAGGCGATTGTCGCCGGGGCGGGGTTTGTGGCGCGGAGCTTTTCCGGCGATGCAAAGCAGGTGCGGGAATTGTTGAAGGCGGCGCTGCATTTTAACGGCACGGCCGTTCTGGACATCATCAGCCCGTGTGTGGCTTTTAACAACGCGGACACATCTACCAAGAGTTATGGTTACGGCCGTGAGCACGAAGCGCCGCTGCACGATTTCGGTTGGGTTCCGCCGGCCGAGGAGATTGAGCTAAGCGACCAGGAGCCAGGCGAGACGCGCCTGGTGGAAATGCACGACGGCTCTTTTATCAAGCTGCGAAAGCTGGAAGAGGCGTATGATCCCGGCAATAAAATCGAGGCGCTGAGTCGTCTGCAAACGGCCCACGACAACCAAGAGTTTATCACCGGCCTGATTTATCTGAACCAGAACCGGCCGACACTGACAGAAATCAGCCATCTGGTGGATACGCCGTTGGCGCAGTTGGG
>CALFEW010000321.1 GCA_937958365.1 uncultured Chloroflexota bacterium
CACGGCAATCACCAGTTCACCGCGCACGCCAACGTTTTCGCAGCGTTCATCAAACACCATTTTCACGTTGTTGGCGGCGGCGCTGCCTGCTTCTTCTTCATTTTCCACGACGTGCAAGCCCAACAGCCGTCCTTTTTCGCGCCGGGCCACGTCCAGCGCCAGGTCTACCATGCGCCAATCTTCGCTGCCGCCGCGCACAGGGGCCAAAATCTGAGCGAACAGCCGCTTATCGCTGCGCCGCGAAACCTGTTCGCGCCATTGGCCTGGCTGAGGGCCATCTTCAAACCCTTCCGGGCGCAGCACGTCGAGCAGCCGTTCGCCCAGTCCGGCAGACGGCCGTAAAGAACCAGGAACGTGCATGGCGGCCAGATCGGTTACGGCCGTTTGCACATCCACGTCCCAACCCAGCGCCTGCTCCAACTCATTGCGCCGTTCCGACAGCAAAATGTACATGTCGGCCTCGGTGCGCTCCGGGAAATTACGCAGCACGCCTTGTTCGCGGATGAGGACAACAATGGGCAAATAGACGCCCTCATACCAACTCGCGGCCGCTTCGTGAAAGCTGATGGGTTCGCCGCGCCGTTCCTGCATTCGTCGGCGCTGCGTTTCGATTTGGGTCAGCAGCGCCCGATAATTCCCGGCAAACGTCATCGTCAAATCCGCGCCGGGAAACTGTTTGTCCAGATTGGTCTGCTCCAAAAAGTCCAGATAGCGGGCCTTGCAAATGATTTCTGTGGCATCAGCCCGGTCAGACAGGGGCACGCGGGATTTTACTTCCGTCACGCGGGCGCTGATGGTTTCGCTGCCCAACTGCCGGGCCACGGACACACGGTGATTGCCATCTATGACAAAATAAGCGTCGCCGACTTTGTACACGTCTATGGGAGAGATACCGTGCATGTCGTTGACGGCCGTTTTCACCCGCACCCACCGTTCCGCATTCTGGTCTGAACGAGGCATAAAACTGCGCGTAAAGTCCTGATACCGCCCCACGCTGCCCACAATGGCATCCAACGGAATCTCCTGCAACCCCAATTCCTCGCCGCCGGAAATCTTAAGCTGCTCACTCACCTGATTGTAGGCCAACAGGTCGGCCGATTTGCCCCTTACCCGCGCCAACAATTGCTGCAAAGACGCCTCGCGTCGCGCCCGCCGAAAATCACGCACCGCCACTTCGTGCCGCAAATCGCCCAATGGAGTCATATGTGCATTCTCTTGAACTCTTTGGAGATCAAACTGAAATCAAGTTAAAACTCGGAGTTTTAGTGCTTTGTCATTCTGAGCGGAGTCTGCGGAGCGAAGAATCCCTATGTGTCAGCCGCAGGGGATTCTTCCTCGAAGACTCGTCAGAATGACAGGTTGTACAAAACCCTGGTTTTCAAGTCAACTTGAGTATAGAGACTGGAGACCTATTCAATTTCCAGTCCCCAGTCATCATTCCCAAAATTATACACCGGCTCTGTTGACCGTTCACTACCCGTATGTTACACTTCGCGCCGTTATGAAGACATTGGCAAACTTAACCCACACAATCGCTCCAGCATTTGGTCATCACGCCCACCATCGGCGATGGTATTCGTTTACCCTGGGTTAAGGCGACGCGGCAGCACGCGCCGCAACAGGTTGGCAGTCAACGCCCTCCTCGGAACCCCGGGGAGGGCGTTTTTTGTTTTGGTCTGGTAGTCTCGGAGTCTGGATTACATGACTACTCGACTACATGATAAGGAGTTTCGATGACCCGCACAGATATTCGCCTGGCGCTGCCCAGCAAGGGGGCGCTGCAACTGGAAGCGCTGGATTTGATGGCCGAATGCGGCCTGAAGGTTTTCCGGCCCAATCCGCGCCAATACAAAGCGACCATTCCCGCCCTGCCCGGCGTCTCGGTGTTGTTCCAACGGCCGGGCGACATCGTCGTGGGGGTGCGGCAGGGCAGCATTGATTTTGGCATCACCGGCCTGGACATCATCACGGAGAAGGGCAACCTGAACGGCGACCGGCCCATTCTGACCATCCACGAGGCGCTGGGCTTTGGCCCCTGCACGCTCAATCTGGCAGTGCCGGAAGAAACACCCGTACACACCCTGGCCGATTTGCGCGATTGGGCGATGGAACTGGGGCGAGACGGCCGTTCCCTGCGCATCGCCACCAAATTCCCCCGCACCACCGGCCGATTCCTCGACCGGCACAATGTCACTGCCTACAAACTCATAGACGCCGAAGGCACGCTGGAAATTGCCCCGGACATCGGCTTCGCCGACCTGATCAGCGATCTGGTCTCGTCGGGCACGACGCTGCGGGATAACCATTTACGGCCGTTAACCGACGGCCTCATCCTGGAATCCCAGGCGGCGCTGATTGCCAACCGGGGGGCGCTGCAAACCCGCCCCGAAGTCCGCGCCGTGGCCCGGCAGATGCTGGAGTACATCGAGGCCCACCTGCGCGCCCAGGGGTCATATCTCATCATCGCCAACGTGCGCGGCGAATCGCCGCAGGCCATTTCGCGGCAGATGGCGGGACGGCCGTTCATCGGCGGTCTGCAAGGCCCGACCATCGCCACCATCGTGCCACCCGATGGCTCGGCGGGAAACTGGTACTCGGTCAGCATCGTCGTCGGCAAGGCCAACCTCGTCGCGGCGATTGCCGAACTACGGGCCATCGGCGGCAGCGGCGTCATCGTCACGCCCATCACCTACATCTTTGAGGAAGAGCCAGCGCGGTATAAGGCCATGCTGGCGGCGTTGGAAGAAGTTTAGCGGGGAAGAATTTAATACAAAGGGACAAAGGAACATAAGGAACAAAGAGAAGAAAGTTCTTTTTGTATCTTTGTCCCTTTTGTTCCTTTGTTCCTTTGTAATAAAAAAGGGGCATATCATGATCAAGATTTTATCTGTACCAGAGGCTCAGGCTACGATTTTGCGGCGGGAGATGGCGCTGGAGCCGGACGTACCGCCAGCGTTGCAGGCCAGTTTGGACCGTTTGTTTGGGCGCGGGGCGACGCCGGAAACGGCCGTAACCCACATCCTCCGCGACGTACGCCAGAAGGGCGACGCCGCCTTGCGCGATTGGACGCTGAAAATTGACGGCGTGCAGTTGGCCGGTTTGTCGGTTAGTCAATTTGATAGAGAGATGGGCGGCAAGCACATCTCCACGTCGCTCTACGAAGCGTTGGGTCAGGCCGCCCACCGCATCCGCCGGTTCCACGAATTGCAGCCGCTGCCCAACTGGACCACCGACACGCTGGGCGGTGTGTTGGGCCAGCGCGTCACCCCTATCCGGCGCGTAGGCGTCTACGTGCCCGGCGGCACCGCGCCGCTGCCCTCATCGCTGCTGATGGCCGTTATTCCGGCGCAGGTGGCCGGCGTGACCGAAATCGTCGTCGCCACGCCGCCGGGTAAGGATGGCAAAGTGGCCGACGTGATCCTGGCGGCGGCGCAAATTTGCGGCATCGAGACGATTTACACGTTGGGTGGGGCGCAAGCTATCGCGGCGCTGGCCTTTGGCACGGAGAGTGTGCGCCGCGTAGACAAAGTGGTGGGCGCAGGCGGATTATTCACCACGCTGGCGAAGCGGCAGGTGTATGGCATGGTGGGTATTGATGGCTTGTATGGGCCGACGGAAACGGCCGTTGTCGCCGACGATACAGCCAATCCCGCCTGGGTAGCCGCCGACTTGCTGGCGCAGGCGGAACATGACGTGCTGGCAACGGCGATTTTGTTTACGCCATCGCTGGCTTTGGCCAAAGCTGTCCAGGCGGAAATTGGGCAGCAGATGGAACACCTCAGCCGCGCCAACATCATCGCCCAATCGCTCAAGGGGCGCGGCGGCATTGTACTCACGACCAGCCTGGACGAAGCGTGCCAGCTTGCCAGCGATTTTGCCGCCGAACACACCTGCCTGGCCGTGGCCGACCCGGCGGCTTATGCGGGCAAAATCCCCAACGCCGGCGGCCTGTTCATCGGCGAACGCAGCTTTGAGGTGCTGGGCGATTACGTAGCCGGGCCAAGCCACGTCATGCCGACGAATGGCACGGCGCGCTTCGCCTCGCCGCTGAACGTGCTGGATTTTGTCAAAATCACCAGCCTCATCCAACTCGACGACGCCACCTCTGCCAGCCTCAGCCCCATCGCCGCCCAACTGGCCCACGCCGAAGGGCTGACCGCCCATGAGAATGCGGCGAGGAAGAGAGGTTAACCGCGGAGGGCGCGGTTAATCTATTGGAGGCATTATGAATGTAGACCAGTTTGTCAGGCCGGATGTGGCGGCGATGGAGGCGTATACGCCGATTGTGCCGTTTGAGGTGTTGTCGCGGCGGTTGGGACGGGCGCCGGAGGAGATTGTGAAGCTGGACGCCAACGAGAACCCGTATGGACCGTCGCCGCGGGCGCTGGCGGCGCTGGCGACGGGCAAATATTATCACATCTACCCCGACCCGGAGGCGTGGGAACTGCGGGAGGCGTTGAGTGAGTACACGGCCGTTCCCCCCTCCTAT
>CALFEW010000322.1 GCA_937958365.1 uncultured Chloroflexota bacterium
CGCGGCTTCCTCCTGGGCGGCACGGCCTCCGCGCAGCCAGGCCCCTTCCAGGCGCAGCAGCCAGGCTTTGGTATCCAGGCCGCCGGGACCGCCGTAACCATGCAAACGGCCGTCGCTGCCCAGCACGCGATGGCAGGGAATAATCACCGGCATGGGGTTGGTGGCGTTGGCCCGGCCAACGGCGCGCACCGCTTTCGGCTGGCCGATGCGTTGGGCGATGTCGGCATAGGTAACGTATTGGCCGTAAGGGATGGCGGCGACGGCGCGTAACGCCGTCTGTTGAAAGGGCGTCATCACCGACCAGTTGATGGGCACGTCAAAGGTCTGGCGACGGCCGTGAAAGTAGTCGTCTAGCTGGTCGAGAACGGCCGTCACTCGTTCCACGTCGTAAACCGGCGACTGACCGGTTAACTTCACCACCTCCGCTTCAATCCGCTCCCGCTCCGGCCACAAACTCACCGCCACCAAACCGGCCGGAGAGACGGCCGTCCACACAAAGCCAAACCGCTCATGCGGCCGTTCACCCATCCAGGTTATCGTTTCCGCCATAAAAAATCCTCCCAAAAAGATTACGTAACCCCATCACCCCCACAACAGATGATACGCAGCAACGGCAAAGGCTGAGGCGACGTTGAGGGAATGCTTGAGACCTTGCATGGGGATGTACAGCACCTTGTCGCACACAGCCAGAATACCGGGGTCCACGCCGGCCAGTTCGTTGCCGACGATGAGGAGGATGGGCGCGTGGGGCGGCACGGCCGTTGCCAGCAAAGGTTGCGCGTCCGGCGCGCCTTCCAAAGCCCATAACTGGTAGCCGCGCTGTTGCAGGGAAACGGCCGTTTCCAGCCCATTGGCATAGCGCGTCCAACCCACTGCCTGCTCCGCGCCCAGCGCCGTCTTGGCAATTTTGGGATGGTCCGGCGGCGGCGTGATGCCGCACAGGTGCAAATGGCGCAGCCCCGCGCCATCGGCCGTGCGCAGCATGGAGCCGACGTTGTAAATGCTGCGAATGTTGTCCAGCAGTGCTTCCACGGGGCGTGCCGGCAGCGGTGATGTTGATGGCGGTCGTCCGCCAGCGTATTCGGCGGCCAGGATGGTGGCCGCGCCACACACCGGACAGCGCTCGCCAGGCGCGCGCTCATCGGTGACGGGGAAGCGGAGGCGGCAGGCGGCGTTCAGGCATTGGCGCAGTTGAAATGGCGTCATGCGATCTCAGCCGGGTATCTGGTTATAAACATACGCGCCGGGAAAATCAGCGGCGACCTCTTTCTTTTTGCCGCTCCAGTTTTCGATGGTCAGGCGGAAAACGGCCGTGCGCTTCAACTCCTCCAGCACCGGCGGGCGGTAATCCTGGCCGGGCGTCAGGTGTGGCGCGTATTTGTCCAGCAGCAGTTGCAGGCCATGAATCGCTTCCGTTTCGTCAGTGACGAGAACGGCCGTGCCAAACACCACCACACTGGCATACTCCACGCTAAATTCCAGGGCCACGTCGGCCGGCAGCAAACGCCCCATCTCGGTGACGGTGAAGCAGAAACGGCCGTCGGCGTCCACGTTCGCCTGGGTACGGCCCACTCTGGCGGTGTGCATATAAATCACGTGCGCCGCCTCGTCGTAGACAAAAAGATTGCTGTTGATAAACGGCTGGCCTTCGTGCTGCGTCGCCAGATAGCCGATGGGCGCACGGTGCAGCAGGGCGCGCAGCCAGCTTTCGTCCGTCACGGCGCGGTCCTGGCGGCGCACGGAATGGGGTGGTAGTGTGGTGTAATCTTTGCTCATAAGTCGTTGTTTTTCCTCGAAGAAGACTGAAGTCTTCAGTCTTCAGTTCTGTAACAAGAAGGTCTGGTGTTGATGGGTAACGGCCGTTAACGCCGCTTCATCCACCTCGATGCCTAATCCCGGCCCGGTGGGAACCGTGATCGTGCTGTCGTCGGCGTTTAGGGTAAAGCGGGTGGCGATGTCCTGGTGGTAATAACGCGCAGTGGCCGAAATGTCGCCGGGCAAGTTAAAGCCAGGTAAGGCAGCCAGCGCCAACTGCGCCGCCCGGCCAATGCCCGTCTCCAACATGCCGCCCACCCACAGACTCAATCCTGCCGCTCGCGCCAGATCGTGGATGCGGCGCGCCTCCGTCCAGCCGGATACCCGCGACGGCTTGACGTTGATGATGTCGCACGCCTGCAAGGCGATGGCGTAACGCGCATGGTCGGCGGAGGTGATGGATTCGTCCAGGCACAGCGGCGATTGGATGAGCGGGCGAAGCTGGCTGTGGTCGTAGATGTCGTCGTGGCCCAACGGCTGCTCGATCATGAGCAGGTTCAGGTCGTCCATGGCCTGGAAAAGCGGCGCGTCTTCCAGGCGATAGGCGGAGTTGGCGTCGAGCATGATCAGTGTGTCGGGGAAGGCGGCGCGGGCGGCGCGGGCCAGTTCCAGGTCGTGGCCGGGTTTGATTTTGAGCTTGATACGGCCGTAACCCTTCGCCAGATTCTCAGCGATCACGTCCAGCGTGGCCGCCACCGATGGCTGCGTGCCGATGCTGATGCCCACCTTCACCCGCGCCTTCGGGCCTTCGGGATAAGGTCGGGCCAACGCTTCGGCCAGCGAGAGGCCATCACGCTGCGCCGTCAGGTCCCAGGCTGCCTGGTCTATGGCCGCCTTGGCCAGCGGATGGCCGCGTACGCCGCGCATCCACGCTTGCACGTCGCCGGGCGTCTGCAAATCGCGCCCCAACACCGCCGGGACGAGAAAATCGCGCAAGATGTGCCAGGCGGTCTGGGTGGTTTCGTAGCTGTAGCCCGGCTCCCAGGAGGCGACGCACTCGCCCCAGCCCACCAGCCCTTCGGCGCTGATTTTGACGATGATGGCGTCGCGGTTGGTCGTCATGCCAAAACTGGTGCCAAACGGGCTAACCAGAGGCATTTGAATTTGAAAGAGTTCTATTTGTTCAAGGTTCATTTGATAGTTGTTAGTTGATAGTTGGGAGTTGATAGTTGGCTATTCACAATTGACAATTCATCCTCCCCAGTGGTTTGTTTGCAAGAGGTAATAGCTGCGGGCACGGCCGTTATCTTCCTTTTTGTGAAAGAATTCGGTGACGGTGCATCCGGCGGCGAACAAGGTTTCAAAAAGTTGGCGGGTGTGCCGCCGCCAGCTTTGGGCCAGGGTAAAATCGGCCGTTTTGATGGCCTGGAAGCTGGCCGGGATTTCTACCAGGCAGAAAGGCAAATCGCTGCGAGGCAGTTGCGGGGCAGCATCCGTGGGAACGGGCAGCCCACGCGCATCGAACGCAGCCGGATTGAGAATGGTTGCGCCGCGCTGTAACAAAGTGGTGAGGGCTAACGGCCGTGCTTCATCCCTCGCCCGCTCTTCCACCCGTCGGCTGCCAATCCACCAATCTACGTCGAAGCGGTCGGTGGGCAGCCCGGCGTTGATGCCGCCCATGTCGCCATGAAAGTGGCGCAGATAGGTGTGGCAGGTAGCGCCGAGGTGGGCGATGTTGAGACGGCCGTTGCGGCTTTCCAACGGGTCAAACGTCCAGGTGATCAGGGGAATGCCCATTTGCAAGGCAAACTCGCGCTGCGCCAGCTTCAGCCGCCGGCCAATGCCCTGGCCCTGGTAGGCCGGCAGCACGCCGGCCATCACTGAATACATTTTTAGCCGTTCGGCGGCCGGCTGGTCTGGGCGCTGCGGATTGGGGATGGTTGCCAGCGTGCCGAGGACTAAGCCAACGAGACGGCCGTTGTCGTAAGCGCCGATGAGCGCCGCGCCGTTGTGCGCCAGAGCGTGCAAACTGTGCGCCGACATCAGTTCGTCGTCGCTCATTTGCCAGGTTTCGCGCTGCACGTCTTCGGCGGCGCGCATCTCTTCCAGGCTGGTGATCGGTCGAATGTCAATCATAACGCTGAATTGTGCCACTGTCGGGCAGCGCACACAAATTTTAGCAGGCGCAAAAAAGCCCCGCCGCATTTTATATCACGCGACGGGGCTTTTTCTTTACGAACCGTCTAAAAATAACGTGGCCCAGATGGGTCCAATCTTGAAGATTAGACCCATCTTACCAGGTTAATCAGACGAAGCCTTAGGGCTTGGCGATGATCGGCAGATAGACCAGGGATTCCGAATCTATCACCGTCAAGGTAACGGGAATGTTGATGGTGGGATTGGTCGGATCACCGGTCAGGACCTTGAGAACAGCGTTGTAAACGCCGGTCTGGGTCAGAACGGTGGTGTCGAAGATGACGTTCACTGTTTCCGTGGAATCGGCCGCTACCGTACCCGTGATCGGGTTGGTGGACAGCCACGG
>CALFEW010000323.1 GCA_937958365.1 uncultured Chloroflexota bacterium
CACGACGAAGTGGGAGAAGCGCAACATCACCACCGAAATCCCGGTGTGGGATTCGGAAATTTGTATTCAATGCGGTAAATGTTCGCTGGTCTGCCCGCACGGCGTCATCCGCATGAAAATTTATGACAAAGAGTTGCTGGTAGACGCACCGTCAACTTTCAAAGCTACCCCGGCCCGGTTCAAAGAATTCAAGGATGACATGTACACCTTGCAAGTCGCGCCGGAAGATTGCACCGGCTGCACGTTGTGCGTGGAAGTCTGCCCGGTGAAAAACAAGCAGCAGCCGAAGTTCAAGGCCATCAATATGGCCCCGCAAATTCCGCTGCGCGAAGCGGAACGGGAGAATTGGGAATTTTTCCTCAGTTTGCCGGAAGTGGACCGCACCAGCATTCCGTTGAATCAGGTGAAATATTCGCAGTTGTTGGAGCCGTTGTTCGAGTTTTCCGGGGCGTGCGCCGGTTGCGGCGAGACGCCTTATCTGAAGCTGCTAAGTCAGCTCTTTGGCGACCGGACGGTGATCGCCAATGCCACCGGCTGCTCTTCCATCTATGGCGGTAACTTACCAACGACGCCCTGGACGCAGAACGGCGACGGCCGTGGCCCCGCCTGGTCCAATTCCTTGTTTGAAGACAATGCCGAGTTTGGTTTTGGGATGCGTGTCGCTCTGGATCAGCGCATCGAAACAGCCACCCTGATGTTGCGCAAGCAGCGCGAAGTGGTCGGTGAAGACCTGGCCGATTCCATCCTTTTTGCCGAACAGACGAACGAGGCGGAAATTAATGCCCAACGGGCGCGTGTTGTCAACTTAAAGAAACGCCTGGAAGCCTTGCTGGTCGAAATGGAAACCGGCAGCGTCAAAAGCGAGCTGGAAAACTTGCTGAGCATGGCCGACGTTTTTGTGCGCAAGAGTGTGTGGATTGTCGGTGGCGACGGCTGGGCTTATGACATTGACTATGGTGGTTTGGACCACGTGCTGGCCTCCGGCCGCAACGTCAACGTCCTGGTGTTGGATACCGAAGTCTACTCCAATACCGGTGGACAGATGTCTAAATCAACGCCACGCGGGGCGGTGGCTAAATTTGCCGCTGCTGGCAAGCCGATGGCCAAGAAAGACATGGGTCTGTTGGCGATGACCTACGGCGGCATCTACGTTGCCCGCATTGCCATGGGGGCCAACGACGCGCAAACCATTCGCGCCTTCATTGAAGCGGAAGCGTATGATGGCCCATCGCTTATTCTGGCTTACAGCCACTGCGTGGCGCACGGCTACGACATGAAATATGGCCTGGAACAGCAAAAAGCGGCCGTGGACTCCGCTTATTGGCCGCTGTACCGCTTTAATCCAGACCTGGCCGTGGCGGGCAAGAATCCTTTCACCCTGGATTCGCGTGAGCCGAAGCTTTCGTTGGATAAATACATCTACCGGGAAGGGCGGTATAAGATGCTGACCCAAAGCCACCCGGAGCGGGCGGCCAAATTGCTTGAACTGGCACAGGGGGATGTGGCAGCGCGTTGGGAACAATATGCGCAGTTGGCTAGAGGCTCTGACAGCAACGGCAAAGAGTAGCCAACCGACGACCTGAAAGTGATGGCGCAGATTAAATCTGTGTAATCTGCGCCATCTTCGATTCGTTTTTACAGGAGACACAACATGGACCTGACCACGACCTATCTTGGCATGAAGCTTAAAAACCCACTGGTGCCATCATCCTCCCCCCTGATGCGAACGCTAGACAATTTACGTTGGATGGAAGACGCCGGCGCAGCGGCCGTTGTCTTGCACTCTCTGTTTGAAGAACAAATCACGATGGAAAGCCACACCTTAAATCATTATCTGACGCAAGGCGTGGAAAGTTTTGCCGAAGCGTTGTCTTATTTTCCTGAGGCTCAGGATTACAGAACCGGCCCTCAGGAATATCTGGAGCATATTCAAAAAGCCAAAGCCGCCCTGGAAATCCCGGTCATCGCCAGCCTCAATGGCGTTTCGACTGGCGGTTGGGTGACGTATGCCCGCCAGATTCAAGACGCCGGCGCAGACGCTTTGGAATTGAACGTCTACTACATTCCGACCGATCCGAACCTGACTGGCAGCGAAGTGGAGCAGATTTACCTGGACGTGCTGCGAGACGTGAAATCGGCCATCACCATTCCGGTGACGATGAAGCTGAACCCGTACTTCAGCGCCATGGCGAATATGGCCCGCCGGCTGGCCGATGGCGGGGCGGATGGCCTGGTGTTGTTTAATCGCTTTTACCAGCCGGACCTGGACCTGGAGACGCTGGAAGTTGTGCCGAATCTAAAGCTCAGCACGTCTACGGAATTGCGCCTGCCTTTGCGTTGGATTGCCATTTTGTACGGCCGTGTCAACACCAGCCTGGCCCTCACCACCGGCATCCACACCGTCACCGACGTGCTGAAAGCTGTCGCCGCCGGAGCAGACATCACCATGTTGGCCTCGGAACTGCTGCGTAACGGCATCAACCGTCTCAAAGTCTTGTCTTTGGGTCTGGAAGAATGGCTTATCGAAAATGAATACGAATCGCTGGCGCAGTTGAAAGGCAGCCTTAGCCAGATCAACTGCCCGGAACCGGCCGCTTTTGAGCGCGCCAACTACATGAAAGTTCTGAGTTCTTACGCGCCGGATTATCCCTGGCGCGTTGAGGCCCCAACCGGCGGCTGAAGTTAACAACCGCATCTCTCATCTGATTATGGCGCAGGCTCCTTATGATAAGGGGCCTGTTTGCTATTCCCAATTCAGTCGCGGTACACTTATGCTCGTAATCCGTAATCCGTAATCCGTAATCCGTTTTCCGCAGGACGCTGCCTCTGGTAAACGTCTACGGGGTACGGAACACGGAATACGGAACACCGAATACGGGGTACGGAATACGGAACACGGAATACGGAACACACCCACTATGAATGAACAACGGTTTGCAGTAAATGAAACGCCAGAGATTGTCGTGGTGAGCTGCGAGGGGAATCTGGTGGTGAAGAGTTGGCGGGAAACGGCCGTTTCCATCCAGGGACCTTCTTTCACCGCCGAACAGCCAGCCGCCAATAGTTTGCGCATCACGGCCGTTGGCGACCTGTACCTGGCTGTGCCACAAAAAACGCGCCTCACGCTGGGGCGCGTGGGCGGCAGTCTGGCTGTCAAGCACGTCAGCGGCGGCGTCAGTGTAGACGACGTGGGCGGCCCTGTGACCCTGCGCAACGTGGACGCCGTCACCATCACCCATGCTGCCCAGGCTGTGCAGGGCGACAATGTTAACGGTGCGCTGATTGTGCAGGAAGTGGGTGGGGACGTCGCCTTGCGCAGCGCCAGCGGGGTACAGATTCACCAGGCGCTGGGCCATGTCACCCTGCAATTCATCAACGGCCACGTCACCCTGGGCGAAGTGGCCGGAAAAGTGGATGCGCGTACCGTCAACGGCGACGTCGGCATTGAAAAGGCGCAGGGCGACGTAGTTCTGGCAAATTTAGGTGGGCAGGCGCGGGTAACGGCCGTGTCCCAATCTATCTGGTTGGTAGGCGGCCTGGCGAACGGCGCCCACAGCCTGACGGCCGGGGCCAACGTGTACGTCTACTGGCCGCCCGATGCGCCGGTCAACCTGACGGCGCACGGCGCGTTGGTGGAACACCGCCTGCCGCTGGAAAAAGCCACGCAGACGACAGAAAATGGGCAGACGACGCTGACCGGGCGCATCGAAGAGGGCCAGGTGGATTTGCTTGTGCAGGCCGGTCAACGCGCCGCCTTTAAATCGTTGGCGGCTGGCGAGCCGCAATTTACGGCGGCCGATTTTGAATTTGCGGTGGAAACGGCCGTTGCTCCGCAACTTGAGGCGGCCATTCGCGCCGTTTTTGCCGAAATAGCCGCCGAACTGCCGCCAACCACGCTGGCCCAACTGACGGCCGTGCGATTGGAAGAGCGATTGATCACGGCCGTTACCGCCAGCCAGCCGCCCAACCCACCGGCGAACCCACCCACCAACTCACCCGTTGACCCGTCGCGCCACATCTTACAGCTCCTCAAAGATGGGTTGCTCACCGTCGAGCAGGCGCAACTGCTGTTGGAAGCCGCTGCCTCATGAAAGTAAAAATCTGCGGCATCACCAATTTGGCAGACGCGCAAACGGCCGTATCCGCCGGCGCCGATTACCTGGGTTTTATTTTTTATCCACCCAGCAAACGGGCGATTGAACCGGACGCCGCCCGGCGCATCGTGGCCGAACTGCGCGCCGCGCCGCACTGCCCGCTGTTGGTGGGCGTGTTTGTGAACGAGACGGCGCAAAAAATGGCCGCGATTTTGCGCGACTGCGATCTGGATTATGCCCAACTCAGCGGCGAAGAAGTGCCCTCGCTGATCGGCGACGCCCACTCGCCTTTGTACGGCCGTGCCTACAAAGCCCTGCGCCCCGCCTCCCTGGTCGAGGCGGAAGTCGAAGCCGAGTGGTATTTGCCGCCGGATTACCAGGCAAGATATGCAGGTCAGGCGGAAAAATTACCGCCAGGTTTGTTGATTGATACGTACCACCCCACACTGCGCGGCGGCACGGGCGAGGTGGGTGATTGGGCGGCAACGGCCGTACTGGCCCGCCAGATTCCCGGCCTGATGCTGGCCGGCGGGCTGACGGTTCACAACGTGGCTCAGGCCGTCGCCCAGGTGTGCCCCTTCGCCGTAGACGTAGCCAGCGGCGTGGAGGCGGAACCCGGCCGCAAAGATCTTGATCTCATGCGGGCGTTCATCCGGCTGGCGAAGGGTGAGCAGCCATGAAGCCGACCGGTTGGAAAAACATGCTGGCCCGTCGCAACGAGGTGTGGTGGATGGCTGTCGTGCTGGTTTTGCTGTTGGCTTTTGCTTTGCGGGTGATAGGGTTGGCCGAACGGCCGTTATGGTTTGACGAGGCGATTGAGTATCGGATGGCTGTAACCCCCCTGGCCCAAGTCTATCGGGCAGTCACCCAGTCCACCCACGACCCGCCGTTGTATTCTTACTTGCTGCACTCCTGGCTGCGACTCGGCCTGGATGAATTCTGGCTGCGCATTCCGTCTTTGATCTTTAGCCTGTTGAGCGTGGCCGGGTTGCTGGCATTGGGACGTTTTACTTCGGGGCGTCTGGTCGCGTTGACGGCCGGTCTGCTGCTGGCTGTGGCGGCGGCAGATATTCGGTATGCCCAGGAAGTGGGGCAGTACTCCATGATGGTCTGCCTGCTGACGTTCTCGCTGCTCTGGCTTTATAAGGCGCAGCGTAACAATCAGTGGCGTTGGTGGCTGCTCTGGAGCGGCGTGGCGCTGATCAGCCTGTATACCCATTATGGGGTCGTAATTTTTATTTTGGCAACGGCCGTTGCCTTTTTGCTTTATCACGTGTGGCGGCGTCAGTGGACGGCCGTCTGGCGGCAGGTTGTCAGCGGTGGCCTGGCTGTCCTGCTGACAGCGCCTCTGGTGCTGGTGATCATTCCACAGCAGTTGGGCCGGTTGGGCGCGCAACCACAGCCGTTTGATCTGACCCGTTCGTTGAGCATTTCCGCTCAAATCCTCGAATTTCAATTTCTGACGCATTATGGCATGGCAGTCTGGCCGACGGCCGTTTTCCCCTTGTGGCCCATCGCTTTGCTTATCCTTATCCCCATCTTCGTGGCCCTGGTTCGGGCGCGTTCTATCACCGCGCCAGCCGCTTTATTGGCGCTCACCTGGCTTGTTTATTATCTGGTCGGTCGTACCGGCGCTTACTTCTTTGCCGGAACGCGCCACTCTTTGTTGTTGGCCCCCCTGATTTTCCTGACGCTGGCGGTCGGCATCGTCTACTTAAGCCGGTGGCGCTGGTGGGGCGGCGCGTCATTTTTGTCGGCGATTTTGCTGCTTACCCTGCTTATTCCCCGCGAAGCAGCCGAGGATTTGCGTACCGTGCGGCGCTATTGGCTAGAAAACCAACAGCCCGCCGACGTGACCTACGTTTATTATGGCGCACGGCCTGGTTTGGAGTATCAACTCGCTCTGGCGCAGGCGACTGGTGATTGTCCCCAGAGTACG
>CALFEW010000324.1 GCA_937958365.1 uncultured Chloroflexota bacterium
GAAAACGGCCGTTACCACAAAGATGCTCAACCCAACACGGACCAAATCTTTCCCCGATTTCACCAGATCGGTCTGGTCTTTGATCGTTCCCAGAAGCCACAAGCCCAGGCCCGGCCCCGTTGGCGCTACCAACGCCCAGGCATAGGACCAACTGGCCCACCAATCCGTAACGTTTTGCACAAATAAAATGAGACCCACCATGGTCACAATGCCGCTGAGAATCGCCAAGGCCTTCCCCGCTTCTTTCTCCAGGGCCAGGGCGGCAAAAAACAGGAACACGCCGGGAACAATGACGGTAAAGGGCCAGAGATAGTGACCGAAATGAATGTCAAAAATTTGACCTACTAGAAAGACGATACCCAGAGCGATCAGTAATACGCCGCCCAGGGCGCTGCCTCTCGTCATGGTTGCTGATTTGATTTGCTTTTCCATTTCTAAATTCCCTCTTTTCTATCTGTAAATTTTAGGCTTTTATTCGTCCTGCCTCCCCCACCGAAAGGGGAGTTGAGGACTGGTCAAGTGGACAGATTTAGCGCGGCTGCGTCTGTGCCAGTACCGTCTCAACCATAACCTGCACGAAATGGTCGGATTCGGAGACCCAGGGCGTATGCCCGGAATGTTCAAACCAGATGATTTCCTTGTGCGGGGCTTCGAGAACAGCGTAGTATTGCTCAGTGAGTATGGTAGGGGCGTTGATGTCGTGACGGCCGATCAGGAAGTAGATGGGAACCGCCAACTGGGTAGCCTGTTGGCGGAAATCGACCTCCCAGAGTTGGGGATAAACGACATCAAGGGTCTCAAGTACGCCGCGGAACCAACTGATTTTGTCGTATAGACCGTATTCGGGGGCGGCCAGGTCGCGCCAGGTGCTGAAGCCGTTATCACTAATCGCCGGGTTCTGGTTCATGTGGGCAAAGGTATCTGTCAGGAAAGCGGCTTCCTTCCAGGCCATGCCACTGCCGTAGTAGGGCGGCGGGCCTTGTTTGGTAAGCGCTTCCACTTTGGCGGTGTCACCCTTCTCGCGCGCCCAATCCAGGGCGAGTTCATAGCACATCAGGTCATTTTCGAGGAAGGCGACCATTTGCCCCGTGCCGATGAAGGCGTGAAAATCTTCGGGGTAACGCTGGACCAGCATAATTCCGAGCGCACTGCCCCATGATTCGCCCAGCACGTAGACCTTTTCCTGCCCGAAGCGCTCTTTCAGGATAGCGACGAGGCTGTTGGCGTCCTCGATGTAACGCTCAGGGGTCAGCGTGGAACGGTCAACCGCATCAAACGATTTTCCGGCTCCCGGCTGTTCCCAGTTGACGATGACGAAATGCTTCTCCAACTCAGCGAGCGCAAAACGTTCAGTTGACAGTTGGCTACCCCCGGGACCGCCCGCCAGGAAAAGCAGCACTGGCTTGCGGACATCATGCCCGCGGATCGAGATCCACTGCTGGCTGCCATGGAGAGTCACTTTTTCGAGCGTGGCGATACTGCCGGGGATCGGGTTGCCCTGCGCATCAACGATGGGCGGGGTCATGGCAAAAAACTGCGAGGCCATGACGCCCAACACGCCCACCACAAAGATCCCAGCTACCGAAACGGCTATCCCTTTCCAAACAGGCTTGAGTGAGAAACTCAGAACGAGCAGGGCCAGGTCTGCAGCGACCAGCGGAATCCAGACCCAGGCGGGGACGGCGGTGACTTGCGGTAACAGAATGACCGGAAGGCAGAGAATTATTGCCGGCAAAAACGCCAGCAGACGGCCAAGAAAGGCAAGGGTTTGTTTTAACATTGGGTTGGAAACTTTTAGTAGTGTGAGTTTTCCAGGCGGATGCCCATTTCAGCCAGTTCGTCGGATGAGAAGCGGGTTTCCAGTGTGAAGGTCAAAAAGATGACCGGAGATAAGAGTAGTAGTACGAGAGCGCCTGCAAACATGAGTACCTCCTGATAGACATTTTTATACCTTGATGATATGACCTTCCAATTGAAAACTCCCCCGCCATGGGGGGAGTTTTGGGCTGGTCAGGTGGACAGGATGGGAATTGATTGTTAGCGCAGCGTCTTCACCAGAGTATGCAAATTTGTTCACGAGTTTGCAGATATATTGTTACCATACCGGGGCTTTGGCTGGATGTGACAACCAGCCTGTACTCGCCAGGCGGTAGTTTTTTTCGCAGGCCGCCATCCTGGCCGGCGTGATACCTTCACCATGCCGATCATCACTGGAAGAGTTGTTCGCGTTCTCGTTATAGCGGTTAGGTCTGAGCCGCTCTGATTGAACATCAGGAATGGATTGCGCAATCCGTTGATTTTTTGCCAAAAAGGCTAGCCAGCCACCCATGTAAAGCAA
>CALFEW010000325.1 GCA_937958365.1 uncultured Chloroflexota bacterium
GGGCTTCAATGGCCGCCAGGTATTTTTCGGCGGAATTGTTGATGCCCAGGTCAATTACCTCAAAACCCGCACCTTCCATCATCATACCTACCAGGTTTTTGCCGATGTCGTGGATGTCGCCTTTGACCGTGCCAATGACCATTTTGCCGATTTTGGGCGCGCCGGTTTCGGCCAGCAACGGCCGTAACACCACCATGCCCGCCTTCATCGCCTTCGCCGCCATCAATACTTCCGGCACAAACAACACCCCGTCGCGGAAATCCGCGCCCACGATGTCCATACCGGCCACCAATCCCCGCGTCAGCACGTCGTAGGGCGACAGGCCGCGCGTCAGCGCCTCGTGGACTTCGGCCACCACCTCGTCGGCGTAGCCGTCGTAGAGGTCATCCATCATCAATTCCAGCAGCTCTTCCAGGGACAATTCTTGCAGGTTGATGGCGTCATCGGCGGGTTGATTGGTCATCGGGTTGCCTCGTCAAATCGGGGATTTCAGGCAACTATAACAAAGCGTGAAACGGCCGTCAACGATTGTGAAACGCCGATTCATATTGTGAAACACAAATGGCAGGCCGCAATAAAAAAGAGGGTCGGCGCTTAGGCCGGCCCTCTCTTTCAGATGTCATCCGATGATGAATCAGATGACCGGGAGATATTACGGCTTGACGATGACCGGCAGATACAGGTACGTCATGCTAATCTGGGCGGTTGTCGTCAGGTCGGCGCTGGCGGTAGCCGCCGGTTCCGCCTGCGACGTGACCGTCACAGTGGTAACGTCTTCTGCGTCGTCGGCCGCGTCTGAAGGAATCTGAACAGTCACAACCAGATCGCCGCTCGCCCCGGCAGCCAGGGTGATGGTGGCGTCGGCGTTGGCCGTCCACACGCCGTCTACGGTGACGTCGAAGGTGTCACTGGCAGTGCCGAGATTGGTCACGGTCAGGGTGTAGGTCACGGTCGCGCCGGGTTCGCCGGAGAGAGCCATGTCACTGGACAGTGCTACGCCGTAATCGTCCTCAACCGTCAGTTCAACCGGTACTTCCACCAGCGGCATGTCCAGGTCGTTGCTGGTGACGCAGAGCGCGCCGGAGTAGGTACCGGCCGTTAGACCGGTGGAGTCGAAGGTGACGTCTACGGTGCTGCTGCCACCAACGGCCGTTGTGCCACTGGCGGGATCAACCGATGCCCAGGGCAGGTCGGTTGGCGCATCGCAAGCCGAAATCGGCTCTTCGACCAACAGGCGTTCGTTGGTGGCGTAGGCTGTGTCTGCCGCGCCATTACGCCCGCCAATGACGTAGAAGTAACCGTCCGAGGCCACATCGCCTTCCATGTAGACGCGCCCTACCGCCATCGCCGGGATGGTGGGCGGAACAACCCAACTATCGGTTGCCGCATCATGGTAGCCGGCGTGGTTCAGAACCAGCCAATTGGCGTCGCGGCGACCCGCAGCCAGCCACAAGCCGTAAGACGTTTGTCCATCGGCATTGTAGGACCAGCGTGTGTACGCGCCGCCACCATTGGGCACGTTGGCGACATAGCTCCAACTGGTCCCGTTGAAGATTTCGGCCGTCATGTCGGGGGTGAAGCCGGGGTAGAGTACGCCGCCGGCCACGTAAATGTTGCCATTTACCTCACCTGCCGCGAAGCTGGTGCGCGACTTTTGCATGGGCACACCGGCCGTCCAGGTTCCGGTTGTCGTGTCCAGAATCCAGACCTGGGTTGTGCTGGCTCCGGCCGCGATGCCGCCCAAAACGTAGAGATCCGTGCCGATAACCACAACCTGGTATTGCGAACGGGCGGTGTAGCCGCCGTTGGCCGCAATGGTAGACCAGGTATTGGTGGCGATGTCGTAGACATAGGTGGTGCTGCTGAGTTCATCGCCGGGGATGTAGATTTTGTTGCCGATGACCGCACCGTCTATGCTGTCCAGGGTGGTGGGGACTGCTGCCATGGTGTCCCAGGTGTTGGTGGCTGTGTTGTAACGGAAGATCGTGTTGGTTGGCGTCAATGCGCCGGCGTCGCTGGTGCCGCCGATGACGTAGACGTAACCATTGTTGTCGGCGATAACGGCGTTGAACGCACGCGCCGAAGGCATGGGAGCCATCGTTTCCCAGGCCGTGCCAATGTCTCGCGTGGCGGCGGCCCCTTCATAGATGTCCCAATCCAATGGCGCAGCGCCCGAGTTGCTGATGGTCAGGGGCAGCGTCGTTTGCACGTCTGGTCCCTGAACGGCGCTCAGGCTGGCCGGAGCGATGGCGATTTGCGACAGGCGGGCGTTGACGGTGGCGGTCGCCACATCGCTGGCGCTGAAGGTCGCGCCGTCGTAGGCGGTCCAGGTAGCCGTGTTCGTCGTTGTCAGGATGATGGTGTCGGTGATGGTGAGACCGGCGGCGACGGTGTCTACGCTGGCTCCGGGCTGCAAGTCGTAGGCCAAACCGGTGAAGAGTGTGCCGAGTTCGGAGTCTACCAGGGTGTGCAGCGGCAGGGCGGCATCACCGGTGTTGGTGACTTCGTAGCAGTAGTAGACGGTTTCGCCGCTGTCCACCGAGATTTCACTGGTGGCGGCGCAAACGCCGGGTTCGGTGCCTACGGTTTTGGTGAGTTCGATGTCGGGAACGGCCGTTGAGCAGTTCAGCGCCACGTCGTCTACCTGAGCATACCAATCCCAGGTCGTGCCGGAATAGCGGAAGCGCACTTGCACATCACTCAGGCCGGCATAAGCCGACAAGTTAAGAGAGATGTCACCTGGCTGGTGGTTTTCGTCCCAGGTGAGTACGTTGGTCCAGACGCTGCCGTTCCAAACGTCCACACGGAACAGATCGCCACCGGCAGCCAGATTTCTGAAGTAGCCGGCCGCGCTCAGGTTGATGGTGTTGAAACCGGTCAGGTCGAAGGGATTGCTGATCAGTTCGGTGTCGTAGGGCTGCGTGGCAGAACCACCAATGTCACGGTCGGCGCAGGCGGCTTCGCCGGAGCCGTTTGTCAGGTTGGCCGGGCCGCAAGCCGGGCTGGCGGTGGTGGTCCAGTCAATGCCGGGGCCACCGGTGTTGTCTACGACAGTCCAATCGAACGGGATGCCAGACTCGAAGGCCACAGGCGCGCCATTGCAGACCAGCGGTTCGGGCGGCACAACGGTGACGGTGGCCGTGTCGTTGGCGCTGGCTACGTGGATAGGACCGGCGTTGTAGGCGGTCCAGGTAGCTGTGTTTACCGTCGTCTGGGTAATGTTGGCGGTGGCAGTGATGAATGCGCTGCTGCCAGGAGCCAGTGAGTACGGGAAGGTGTTGAGGATTGTGCCCAACTCGCCATCTACCAGGTCGTGATAGCTCAGCGTACCGGGGCTGGTGTTGGTCACTTCGTAGCAGTAGGTGACGTCTGTGTTTGGAGCGACGACGATGCTGCCGGTGGTGGCGCATACCGCGGGGTCTGTGCCAACAGTCTTCTCCAGGGTGATGCTGGCCGAGACGATGTTCACGGTGGCGCTGTCGCTGGCGTTGACGGTCAGGATGCCATTGGTAGACGTCCAGGTGGCGTCGTTGGTGGTGGCTTCGGTGATCACGGCCGTTTCCGTGATAAACGCCGTAGCTCCGGGAGCCAGCGAGTAGGGGAAGGCGGTCAGCAGCGTGCCCAACTCACTGTCCACTAACGAATGCTCGGTGAAGGTCACTGACCCAGTGTTCAACACCGTGTAGCAATAAGTCACCTCTGCGCCGGACAGAACATTCAGCGTGTCAGTTTCTGCGCAGGTGAGCGGATCTGTGCCTACAGTTTTAGCCAGCGAGATGGAGGCGTTTGTGACCTGAGTGGTTTCGGAAGCGACGTTGTTGGACAAATCCAGGTCGTCTTCGTCTGAAGCCACTTCAACCACGTTGGTCAGCAGCACCGTGGCCGATGGGGCCGTGACGGCGATTTCCAGCGCGTCGCTTGTACCATTTCGCAGACTGCCCAGTTCGCAGGTCACAATGCCCAGGCTTTCCGAGCATTCCGGGCTGGCCGAAACAAAGGTGACGCCGGCCGGAAGCGTATCGGTGACGACGGTGTTCCAACCATCGGCGTTGCCTGTGTTGGTGACGTTGATGGTATAGGTGATGGGCATGCCGTAGTTGACCGGGTCTTCCAGGTCGCTCTTGGCGCAGGTCAGGTCGGCATTGGCGGCGCTGCAAACATCTACTTTGAAGGTGTAGGGGCTGTAAGAGAAAACAGCATTTTCGTAGAGCCGCCCAGAGGCTGCCCACACGTTCCCGTCGCCGTCTGTGTCTGCTTCTGCGCCATAAAGCAGATGGTCCAGGGCTGGCAGTTGGCTCCAGGCGTTGTTCACGGCGTCATACGCCAGCGCGTAACTGGAGGCAGTAGCGTCTGCGGTGAATCCACCCAGCAGGAACAGGTAGCGATCATTTTTCACGGCGTCGGCGGCCAGTACCCAGCCGGTTGCGGGCAGCGACGCGGCGGTTCCCCAGGTGTTGAGCGCGGGGTCGTAGACTTCAGTGGTGTTGACATACGTGCTGGCGGCGCTGCGTCCGCCTGTGACGTAAATTTTGCCGCCAATGACACCGGCTGCGCCATCACGCCGCGCGGCGGTCATGTTGGGAAGGGTGCTGTCCCAGGTGTTGGCGACTGGATCGTAGGCGTAAATCGTGTTGACATACGCCGAGCCAGAATACCCGCCGATGACGTAATACTTGCCGCCTACCGCAACGCCGGCATAACCATAACGGGCAGCGGGCAAAGGTGCTCCGGTACTCCAGGTGTTGGTCGCCACATCGTAAATGTACAGCGTGGATTGGGCGGAGGTGGTATAACCACCGGCGCAGTAAATGTCGCCGCCGATTTCCACGCAGTCAATCCAGTAGCGCGCGCCGGGCATATCGGCGCCGCTGGTCCAGGTGTCCGTGGCGATGTCGTAGATGTCTACGTAAGCCCGTGCCGCGCCGGTGGCGCCACCATAACCACCGATCCGGTAGAGTTTGCCACCGTAGTAGACAACTGAGTGGTTGCGGGTGCGATGGCCGTCTGTAGCCGGGACGTTGGCGAAATCGGTGTAGCCTTCTACCAGGCTGGCGGTTGTGGTGACGGTTGCCTGATCAGAGTCGCTGCCATCGCTGACGGTGACAGTGAGGACGTCAGCGTCGCCAACTACGGCCGTATTCGGCACATGTACCGTGACGACAAAGTTCTGACTGCCTCCCGGAGCCAACGCACCGGTTGTCGCCGGACCGGCAGAGGGCCAGACGCTGGCGTAGTTGATGGTGAGGCTCTGGGTAACGGCCGTGGCGTTAACCACCGTGAAGGTGTAATCCACGCTGTTCCCTTCACAGGCTGACCCACTGGTGGACGCCGGGCTTAAAATCACCCCGCTCTCGAAGAACAGCGTCCAGGTATTCAAGCTGCCGGTGTCACCGCCGGCATCATCGCAGGCGCGAATGGTCCATTGGCCCTGAGCGTTTTTGCCGGTGAAGGCGCTTAACGGGCTGGTGGGACGATACCAGGCTGTGTAGTAAGGCGGCGGGGCCACGTGGTTTGTTGTGTCGGCGCTGGCCAGATTGGGTGAACCGTCATCCAGCAAAGCGTTCAGGTTGTCACCGCCGGTATCGGGATCGAGCAGCAGGTTCAAGATAGTTCCATCCGGGTGAACCAGGAGCAGGTCCATGTCGCTGCGGTAGGTATGGGTAGCCCAAAGACCCACATTCAGGTCGCCAATCATGAAACTGTCGGGGACCGTGATGGTGGAGGTGACGTAGCCTGTGGTGCAGTTGTTATCGGGAATGGCTACGGGGGTTGTGTTGGTATACACGTAGGAGGTTGACAGGATGGACGCCGGAGCTTTTGCCTGCGCCACACTGTCAGTTTCGATGGGGGTTGCCTGGGGTTTGTTCTCTTGGGCCAGCGCCAAACCGGCCATCACCAATGAGAACAGCAGGACGAGCAACAAAATTAAATAACGTGATTTTCTCATTCTTTTCTCCAATCATGGTGTAAGTTTGATGATAAAGATAGTGGAGTTTCGATTTTGTGTTTTGCTAATGCACCTCCTTATTAATCCTTTACGAAAAGCAGCATGTTGTAAAAAGTAGCGGCAGCGCCACGTGCGCTGCCAGAAATAGACTTGTAGTTGAGGAACTGAATATGAGCAGAAAATGAGAAATCGCGAGAAGTATATCTTTATTTTTACTTTTGTAAATGAAAGGATCAGCTTTTTTTGTAAAACCCAGAAAGGCGTAAAAGTACGTTGTATTTGCCGGCTTTTTCCCCTTGAAAATTGGACACAGATGAACGCATCTGATGATTGGGCAGCTATCTGACAAAATGATTTTCTGTATCTACCAAGCCTCTCCAGAGCTTCACCACGGAGACACGGAGAACACGGAAGTTCTACAGGTTTAATCTCTGTGCCCTCAGTGTCTCCGTGGTAAGTCGTTACGATTTTCTGGCAAATCTCACAAGGCACAGTACAATCGGCCATAGTTATGAAACGCTGGTTCATATTGTGAAATCCACCCCGGAGGCCCCATGAGACCGACCCTCAACGTGCTGCAAGACGAGTTGATCCACCAGATTTTGGCCGAAGCAAAACGGATTCTGAGCGAGATTGGCGTGGAGGTGCGTGGTGGCGCGCTGCACGGCCGTCTCCTCGATTTCGGCCTCAAAACCGACCCGGCTACCGGGCGTGTCCTCTTTTCCCCAGACGTGGTAGACGCCGCCATCGCCAGCGCCCCAGCTTCCTTTACTTTGTATGACCGCGACGGCCGTCCACACGCCGAATTGGGCGGTGACAACGTGCATTTTGTGCCCGGCTCCAGCGGCCTCAAAGTGCTGGATCATCGCACCGGGCAAACGCGCCTGGCAAATACGGCCGATTTTGTGGAATACGTCCGCCTGGCCGATGGTCTGCCGCACATCGCTTACCTGGCGACCGCCTTTTCCACCAACGACGATATTGAGCCGCAGGTATCCGACGCCTGGCGGCTGCTTTTGTGCCTGAGCCAATCGCGCAAGCCGGTGGTGTCTGGCGCATTCACCGAACACGGCGTGCCGCGCATGGCCGAGATGATGCAGTTGTTTCGCGCCGACCGCGCCGACCTGATCGCCCGACCGATGTCTATTTTTACCATTACGGCTACCGGCAACTTTCGCTACAGCGAAGATTCCTGCCAGAATTTGTTGGACTGCGTGGCGGCGGGCATTCCGGTGGAGATTGTGCCCGTCACGCTGATGGGCCTCATCGCGCCGGTGACGCTGGTGGGGGCGACCGTTTTCCACGTGGCCGACGTGTTGGCCGGGCTGACGATGGCCCAAATTATCAAGCCGGGCGCGCCGGTGCTGTTTGGCGGCGCGCCGGCCGCCTTCCATATGAAAGCGGCCACGTCGCCGATGGCCGCCATCGAAGCGTTGCATCTGAACGTGGCTTACGTGGCGGTGGCGAAGGCGCTGGGTCTGCCCACGCAGGCCTACATGGCTCTGGGTGATGGCAAATTTTTGGACGCGCAGGCCGGGGCGGAGACGTTTGGCGGGGCGCTGCTGGCAGCGCTGGCGGGGATCAATTCGGTATCCGGGCCGGGGATGCTGGATTATGTGCTGGTGTTCAGCCTGGCGAAACTGGTGTTGGATGATGAATTGTGCGGCCAGGCGCTGCGTTTTGTGCGGCCCATCCGGCCACAGGATGATTTGCCCACGCTGGACCTGGTGCGCGAACTGCTGGCCGAGCAGCACCTCATCACTGCGCCGCATACGATGGCCCATTGGCCGGAGGCGTTGTATCTGCCGGGCAGCGCGTTTGATCGGGACAATCGGGAGAATTGGGAGAAGGCGGGCAGTCCCACGTTGGAGCGGCGGGTGTTCGACGAAGTGGAGCGGCGGCTGGCGGCGTATGAACCCATCGAAACTGACAAACGGGTGTTGGCGGAGATGGAGCGGTTGATGGTGAGTGGGATGGTGGCGAAGGAACGGCCGTTACCCCTCATCCCGCCTCACGTTCGCCAACCCGCACCGCCAAACCAGCCACGGGAACGCCGCCGCACCCGCCGGGGTTGAGCATTTGTTTTTGACATAGCCATCTGGCGCAAGTAAAATGATTTGCAGGATGAACTCAGGTTTCATCACCTGTAAACCCTGGAGATGGTTAACATTTTGCTCGATTATGACAGGTTATTTTGGCAGATCAGACCGCCCGGATATTGGGGAATCGTCCGGACCACTCTCTTGCCTGCCTTATCTCCAACCGCAACCAACTCCCTAACCAACTGGCTCCATTGGACCACCAAGCAACATCATACTGACCGTGACCTGTTAACCAGACGGGGATAGATGCCTGATCCTGGCGTGGGTAACGGCCGTTTCCCGCAAAGGAGGTGCGCTTCGATACGTTGATGGCCGGAAATACAGCCACTTTATTTTATTGCCGATAGTTACACGAGTTAGGAGGAGAAACATGCGCGAAAAAAATAGTCAAATCTGGTCGCTGGCAGCCTTGCTGCTGCTTGTTCTGGCGCTGGCCGCTTGTGGCGGCGGCGCCGCCGAAACGAGTCCCACCACATCTACAGACACAACCGCCGAACAACCCGTCGCTGCAGAAGATACGGCCGTCGCCGAACCGGCCGAACGCAAAGTCGCCACCTTCATCTGGACCCAGGAATTTGATACCCTCAGCCCCATGTACACCGGCATGTGGTTTGTCACCATCACCTTCGACATCTGGAACGCCCCCGCCTGGTCCTTTAACAGCGACGACGAACCTGTGCCGGTCCTGGTCACCGAGATGCCTTCGGTCGCCAACGGCGGCATTACCGATGACGGCCGTACCATCACCCTGAACCTGCGCGACGACATCCAATGGTCCGATGGCGAACCCATCACCGCCGACGATTTTGTCTTCACCTACCAGATGATCATGGACCCGGCCAATATCGTCCAGTCCACGTACCCCTACGATGCCATGGCCGACGTAACGGCCGTTGATGATCAGACGGTCGCCATGACGTTTGCGGAACCATTTGCCCCCTGGATGACTTTGTGGCGTTACCTGCTGCCGGAACACGTGCTGCGCCCCGTTTTTGACGCTGAAGGCACGCTGGACGCCGCTGAATGGAACCTGAACCCAACGGTTGGCGCAGGCCCCTACGTCTTTGCCGAGTGGGAATCCGGCAGCTTTGCCCGCTTCGTGCGCAATGAAAACTTTTACGACGACCCGCCCATCATTGACGAAATTTTTATCCGCTTTGTGCCCGATGATGCTTCGCAGACGGCCGCATTACAAACCGGCGATGGCGACCTGGGAACCTTCATTCCTTATTCCGACGTCCCCACGTTGAAAGAGGCCGGCGTCAACGTCATCAGTGTGCCCTCCGGCTATAACGAAGGCTGGTTCTTCTACTTTGGCGATAACGGCCATCCTGCTTTGCAAGATGTCAACGTGCGTAAAGCTATCGCTTTGGGCCTGGATCGCGGCGCGCTCAGCCAGGATTTGCTGCTAGGGCTTACCCAGCCGGCGGCAACTCTGTGGGATAACATGCCTTACGTGGATCCAACGATTACACCTTACCCGTTTGATCCGGCCGAAGCCAACCGCCTGTTGGATGAAGCGGGCTGGGTGGATTCCAACGGCGACGGCGTGCGCGACAAAGATGGCCTGGAACTGATACTCACCCATGGCACAACCATCCGCGAAATTCGCCAGGATACACAAGCCGTCGCCCAACAGCAGCTCGCCGAAATAGGCATCCGACTAGAAATCTCCAGCTACGACGCCGACATCTTCTTTGGCGGTATGAGTGATGGCGGACCGGCCGCTTCCGGCGAACTGGATATTTTCCAGTGGTCGGATGGCCCGTCGGTGTATCCTGATCCTGACCATTACTACTGGTATTGCAGCGAAATCCCTTCGGAAGATTACCCGGACGGCAGCAATTGGCAGCGCATCTGCGACGAGGAGTTGGACGGACTCTTTACCCTTCAGACGACGCAAACCGATTTTGCGGAACGGCAGCAAACCTTCCACGAACTCACCCGATACATGTTTGACAATCTCATCTGGTTGGGTTTGTGGCAAGACCCTGACCTCTGGGCGGTGAGCGGCCGTTTGCAAAACGTCAACATGTCCGGCGCATCACCGTTTTACAGTATTGCCGAGTGGGATATTCAGAATTAGTTTTGGCATGTCTTAGATTGGTCCAATCTTCAAGATTGGACCAATCTTGCCAGAGCGTTTAGGAGTTCACCATGAGCCGCTACATTATCCGTCGGCTGCTGCAAGCAATCCCACTGTTATTCATTATCAGCGTGATTTTGTTTGCGCTGATGCAAAATATGGGCGACCCGATTGCCACGCTGGGCGGCCGTCGGGCGACGCGCCCGGAAGACCGGGAGCGCCTGACGCGCCAGTTGGGCCTGGATAAGCCGGTGTACGTGCAATATCTCTATTGGCTGGTGGGCAACGATTGGGATAAGTTCGACGCCGATGGTGATGGCGTGGCGGAGATGGCCGGGACGCGCCGGGGTGTGCTGCGCGGCGACTTCGGCACTTCGATGGTGAACCGGGGCAAACCGGTATGGGAAGTGATTTGGGAGCGTGTGCCAAATACGCTGCTGCTAATGGCGGCGGCGGAAGTGGTGATCATTGTATTTGCCGTTTTGATAGGGGTGTATTCGGCTTTGCACCAGTATTCTGTGGCGGATAATGTGATCACGGCCGTTACCTTCATCGGTTACTCCATGCCCATTTTCTTCATTGCCTTATTATCCATCTACATTTTTTCGGTCAAGTTTCAAAGCTGGGGACTGCCTTACCTGCCCTCTGTGGGTATGTTTGATCCCCAGGTGGGCAAAACGCCGGGGCAGGTGCTAAAACACATGATTTTGCCGGTGTTTAGCATCGCCTTTGTCAGTCTGGCGGCGTACAGCCGGTATATTCGCAGCACCATGCTGGAGGTGATGAATCAGGACTACATTCGCACGGCGCGGGCGAAGGGGTTACACGGCCGTTACGTCATCGTCGTCCACGCCCTCAAAAACGCCTCGCTGCCCATCGTCACAGTGGTTGGGCTGGACATCGCCTTTTTGTTGGGTGGGGCGGTCGTCACCGAGCGCATTTTTGCCTGGCCGGGCATGGGGCGACTGTTCCTGGATCACGTTTCCCGCTCCGACGTGCCGGTGGTCATGGGCATTCTCATGCTGCTGGCCGTCACCGTCATTGTCTTCCAAATTGTCACCGACATCACCTATGCCTGGCTCGATCCACGCATTCGCTACGAGTAGACAGCACAGATTGGACCAATCTCCAAGATTGGTCCAATCTAAAGAGCGTGAGCAAGAGCTTCCCTGGAGATTTTATGAGCGCCGTTGATCCTTCTGCGGTCCCTTTACCCCAAGTAAGCGCCGACGTATTGGAAGCGCCGCCACTGTCGCCGGGGCAGATGGCCTGGCGTCGTTTCCGGCGGCATAAAATGGCGATGGTCAGCGCCGGTATTATCATTTTTTTGTTCCTTTACTCCTTTGCCGGCATACTTTTTTATTCTGAGGCGGACGCCAACGCCACCAACACCGCCATGCGCTTGCAAGGCCCTTCGGCGGCGCATCCGTTTGGCACAGACACGGTGGGGCGAGACATTCTGGCGCGGACAATTTATGGCGGGCAGATTTCGTTGTTTATTGCATTAACGGCCGTTACCCTAGAAACCGTCATTGGTATCCTGGTCGGCGCAACGGCCGGTTATTACGGCGGCAAAATTGACGGCATCCTCATGCGTTTCACCGAAGCCATCCTGATCATCCCCCAGCTCTTTCTGCTCATCGTCATGGCAAAATTCTTCGGCGGCCAGATTCCCGACGTCCACGTGTTTGGCCGCTCCTTCAGCGGCAGCGTCATTACCATCATCCTCATCATCGGCCTGACAAGTTGGATGTATCTGGCCCGCATCGTGCGCGCCGAGTTTATGTCCCTGAAGGAAAACGAGTTTATCCTGGCGGCCAGAGCGGTAGGAACCTCCAACCGCGAGATTATTTTTAAGCACATTTTGCCCAACAGCATCGCCCCCATCGTTGTCTCCGCCACCCTGGGCGTCGCCAACGCCATCCTGGCCGAAGCCTACATCAGCTTCCTGGGGTTAGGTGTGCAGCCGCCGACGGCCACCTGGGGCAACATGCTGGAAGGCTCTTACAACTACATCGAAACGGCTCCCTGGCTGTGGATTTTTCCCGGTTTGCTCATCCTACTCACTGTTTTAGCCATTAACTTCGTGGGCGACGGCCTGCGCGACGCCCTGGATCCACGCAGCCGGGCCATTTGACGAACGGAAGATCACGGATGCGGCTTGCTTGTTGCCGCGCCTGGCGTCATTCGGAGGTAGATTGATGAGTCAACAACTACCGGCTTACAGAAATGCTTTGGACGCAGCCAAAAACGAATTTCATCGCGCGCGGATGCGGGGCGCGTTGACGGCCGTTAGCGCCCGGTTAACCGGCAAGTCTATCGCCTTGCTTTCTTTCAATGACGTGGCAGCGAAACTGAAAATTACCGGCCAGGCGACACGCGGAATTGAAACGATTCCTTTACAAGCCATTGTCGGCAGTGTTGGCCGCTACAACGACTTTACCCGCACCTTTCTGCCCCGCAACACGGCGGATGCCGAGCGTTGGGCTTCAGTGCGGTTGGCCGGCCCCGTTGCCAATTTGCCGCCGATTGACGTGTACAAAATTGGCGAGGTCTATTTTGTGTTGGATGGCAACCATCGGGTTTCCATTGCTATGCAGCATCATCTGGTATACATTGACGCCCATGTCGTGGAAATTCGGACCAAAGTGGCGTTGTCACCTGACGATGATCCATACAAACTCATCATTAAAACCGAATACGCTGATTTTTTGGAACGCACGAGTGTTGATCGGCTTCGTCCTGAGGCTGATCTGTTGGTGAGCATTCCTGGGCAGTATGAGACGCTGGAAAATCTCATCGAGGTCCACCGTTTTTTCATCGAGATGGCCCAAGGAGTGGAACTGACGGATCAAGAAGCGGTATGTCGTTGGTATGACGAAGCGTATTTGCCGATGGTAACGGCCGTGCGTGCCCAAGGGATTTTGCGCTATTTCCCAGGACGGACGGAGACCGATTTTTACGTCTGGCTGGCGAAGCATCAGGCGCTCTTGCGCAATGAACTGGGTCTGGAATTACAGCCGGACGTGATTGTCAAACTGGCGGCCCAGTTTAAACCGCGCCCCAATCGGCAGAACAAAGGCAAACCGCGTCAGATTTTAGAGATGGTTACGTCTGGGTTGGGCAGGCGTCCGGCTGCCGGGCCGCGCTGGTCGGAACAGCGCTTGCTGGATCGATACAGCCAGCATCTATTTGTGGATGTGTTGGTTCCTCTGCCGGATACGGCCGTTCCCGAACACACCTGGACGCCGATCATCACCCTGGCCCAGCACGAACAGGCGCAGATATTGGGATTGGTCTTGGGCCAGGCGCCGGCCGTGTCCGAATCGGGCGAAGGACTGCGCCGACAATGCCAGTTGGGCGGCGTCACGCTGCAAACCGCCCACGAGACAGGCGACGCGGTGGCCGCTATTTGCCGACGGGCGGCCCTGGTGGACCTGGTGATCTTAGACTCGACGTTTGCCTGGGCGCAGACGCGCGAAGTCTTAGGGCAATGTCCACGACCCGTCCTGATGTTGGCGAAGCGTGCCACGCCTCTGGATCGTGTGCTGCTGGCCTATGATGGCAGCCCCAAAGCCAACGAGGCGCTTTTTATAGCCGCTTATCTGGCCGAACAGTGGCAGGTTGAACTGGTCGTGGTGACAGCCTGGGAATCACGTCGGCTGCCTGAGGCGGTAGATTATGCGCATCGCTATCTGACCATGCATGAGGTGACGGCAACCTTTTTAGAGACGCGCGGCAGCGCTGCGCCGGTTATCGAGCAAACGGCCGTTGCCCACCATGCCGACCTGATCCTTTTAGGCGGTTATA
>CALFEW010000326.1 GCA_937958365.1 uncultured Chloroflexota bacterium
GCCGACAAGTGGCAGGTAAGTGTTCTGGCTGCCAGATAGATCTGTAGGCGCAGGATAGCCGGTGGCCGCCGAAGCTGTGACCGGCGGCATTGTGGCGGGATCGCCCGTGGCAGGGTAGCCGGTAGCGGGCACGGCCGTTGCCGGCGCAGGGTAGGCTGTGGGCGTCATCTCAGGGGCAGTCACCAGGGCGACGGCCGTTGACGTGGGCAGGACAATGGGGGTAGGCGTCGGGTCGGCAGAGCGGCAGGCGGAAACGGCCGTAAGGGATACGGCCGTTAGCGCCCACCAGAAAAGCAGGAATCGGCGGCTATTCAGTTTGCGTTTAACCAACCGTGATAAGCTCCCGTGTAAAGCTGGTCAGCGAGCGACGGCCGTCGGCCGTGACCACCACATCATCTTCGATGCGCACGCCGCCGCGTCCCGGCAGGTAAATGCCCGGTTCCACCGTGAATACATTGCCTGCCGCCAGCGGTTCCCGATTCCCCGCCACCATTGAAGGGACTTCATGCACTTCCAGCCCCAGACCATGCCCGGTGCGATGGATGAAATAGCTGCCATACCCCGCATTTTCGATCACGTCACGGGCGGCGCGGTCCACGTCTGCGCCGGTTGCGCCGGGTTTGGCGGCTAATTTGCCTTGCTCATTTGCCAGGCGCACCACGTCGTAAATACGGGCCATTTCGTGGTCTATGTGCCCCACGGCAAACGTGCGCGTAATGTCCGACGGGTAGCCATCTACGTAAGCGCCCCAGTCAATCACCAGGAAATCGCCATCGGCCAGCGCCCGGTCGGTGGGCACGGCGTGGGGGGAAGCGCCGTTGGGGCCGGTGGAGATAATGGGTGAGAAGGCGACGGTATCGGCCCCTTCGGCCATGAGCAAATGATTGAGCATGGCCGCCACCTGCTTCTCGGTCTGGCCGATTTTGATTTGCGGCAGGAGTTTTTCGATGGCGCGTTCGGCGACGGCCACCGCTTTTTCCATCGCCGCTATCTCGTCGGCGTCTTTGATGGCGCGCAAGGCCATGATGGCCGGTTCGGCGTGTGATGTGCGCAGATCAGGGGCCACCTGGTGGAGTGTCTCTAGTTCCAGCACGCGCATTGCCAGGGCTTCCACGCCCCAATGCGCCCCGGTCAGCTTCAAGGTGGCGGCGGCGCGGGCAAATGCGCCCTCAAACCACTCCTCGTCGTTCCAGGCGAAGATGCGCTCTTCAGGCACGCCCACGGCCTGGGCCTTCATCGCTTCCAGCGTGGGGATAATCACGGCCGGCGCATCGGCGGCGGGCAGGAAGAGCAAAATCGGCCGTTCGCTGACGTGTGTGTGCATCCCGCTAAAATAAACTTGATTCGGGCCGGGCATCAGGACAATGCCGTCCAGCCCGCGCAGGGTCATTTCTTGTTGTAGTCGTTCTAAGCGTTGTTGGTTCATAATCTCCAGCGTGGTTAAG
>CALFEW010000327.1 GCA_937958365.1 uncultured Chloroflexota bacterium
CTTACGGCTTACGGCTCACCGCTTACGGCTTACGGCTCACGGCTCACGGCTCACAGCTCACGGCCGTATCACCACCGGCAAATACACCCGCATCACATCCGCGCCATACTCCACCGCGCCCAAGTCGCACACCCCGACCCGGCCGCCGCCGCGTTGATCGGTGGCCCAACAGGCGGTGGGGTCGCCAGCGTCAATCAGCGGGCTGCCAGCCTGAGGCAATAGGGTTTGCATGGCAAAATCGCCGCCGTTAAAAGCCAGCGCGCTAAGCAGCAGATCGCCAGGGAAATCGTTCTGGTCGGTGGGGTCGGTGAGCGAGGCGCAACTGCCCTGGCTGAGGTTATGCCCCAGCGATTGGAACAAGCCGCCATCACAATTAACTGCCTGCCCAAAGATGACGGTGTTGACAAGCTGCACCACGCCCGGTTCGGCCGGGGTTTGCGGCGAATCTTCATAAATGGCGTGTCCGGCGATGCCCGCCAGGTTATTGGCTAAGGTGGCATTGGTCAGCACGGCATAACGGCCGTAATGGTACAATCCACCCCCCAGCCCCGTCGCCACATTCCCGGCGATGGTCACATTGGTCAGCACCAGGTTGTCGTCGGACGCCTGGTAGATGCCGCCGCCGTTGCTGGCCGCGTAGTTGCCCTGAATGGTGGCGTTGGTGATGAACGCCGTGCCGCCCGCATGGTACAACCCGCCGCCGTGCGGCGTGCCGCCGAAGCCATTGGCGTAATTGCTCACCAGGTTCACATCGCGCATCTCCAGAGAGACGCCATACGAGTTGACGCCGCCGCCCTCGTAGGCGAAGTTGTCGGTGAAGGTGCTTGTTTCGATAACGGCCGTTCCGCCCAAATTCCACAACCCGCCGCCGCTGCCCACCGCGTTGTTGCTCTCGAACAGGCTGCGGGTCACGGTCAGCGCGCCGCTGTTTTCCACGCCGCCGCCATGATTGGCCGTGTTTTCAACGAAGGTAACGGCCGTTAACTGGGCGTTCGCGCCGCTGTCATTGTACAAACCGCCCCCATCGGCGGCGGTGTTGTTCTCCAGCCGCGTCCCGGTCAGCGTTAAGTCCCCCAGCGGCCGGTTTTCAATCGCCCCGCCCCGGCCAAACGTATCGAGCGCCTGGTTGCCCCGCAGCGTGGAGCCGCTGATGGTCATGGCGCAGCCATCGTTAAAAATGGCCCCGGCCGTGGCCGAGGCGTTGTTTTCCAGCAGGCTGTTGGTGATGGTGAATGTGCTGTCGTAGCAGTAGATGGCCCCGCCAGACACGCTGGAGTAGTTGTTGAGCAGGCGCACATTTTCCAAGATAAGCGTCGCCCCCGAAGCTTCAATCGCCCCGCCGCTCACCAGCGAATTGCCATCGCGCAGGGTGATATTTTGCAGGCGAAAGGTAACGCCGCTGCCGACAAAAAAGTGACGGTCGTTGTTGCTGCCGTTGAGGATGATGCGATCCGCGCCGTCAATGGTCACGTTGCCCAGGTTGATGAGCTTCACCAGGCTAAAGGGGATGGTTGTCTCGGCCGCGCCACAGTTGAAGGTGATGGTTCCGCCGCCGGCAACGGCCGTTGCCAACGCACTATCAAACGCCGCCTCCGTGCAGCTTGCCGGGCTGCCATCGCCCACCACCGCGTCCGCCGCCCGCGTCTGCCCCACCCCCCAGACCAGCGCCAGCAGAAAGAGGGTCGTCAGTAACCAGAGTTGCATTTTTTTCATACTATCTCCTGTGAAAATTGCGGATTGCGGATTGCGGATTGCGGATTATTGAATCCCCCGAAACCTCTTCAATCCGAAATCCGAAATCCCAAATCCGAAATCCCTTACGGTTCCTGGCACGTCCAGGTCACTGCTAAATCTACCTGCGCGTCCGGGTCGGGGCTGCTGTTTTGCATAGAGGCCACTTCCACCAACCCGGTCGCGGTGAATGTACCTGACCCATCGGCGGCGACCTGGGCAACGGCCGTTGCCCCTTCCCCGCGCTCAAACGTCCGGTCGCCCATTGACAGCACCGGGAACATATCCGGCAGAGCGCCCGTTTTGGTGTGCTGCATCGCATACTCGCCCGGCCCGGTGTATTCGCCCAGCGCCGTTAAGGCCACGATGACGGTCGGCGTTTGCTCAAACGCCTGCACCATCGGCAGGTCCAGGTGGCGCGAATCGCCACCGGCGGCCCATTCGGCGCAACTGGGGACATTGCCGCCAATGCCGCTGGTGAAATCGGCCGTGAGGCTGCCGCTGATCTGGACGTGGGTGCAAAAGCGGAAATATTCTTCACAGCCGGTGTCAGCGG
>CALFEW010000328.1 GCA_937958365.1 uncultured Chloroflexota bacterium
AATTTCTACGCGACGCCGTGGGGGATTTTGTTGTTGGGGAGTATTTGTATAGCCGGCTCCCGGAGATGGATGAAGGAGGGCTGACCAGCCTGCGGGCGGCATTGGTGCGGGCCGACACACTGGCCGATTTTGCCCGCCAGTGGCAGCTTGGTCATTTTTTGCGCCTGGGATATGGCGAAGGGGAGAGCGGCGGACGCGAGCGTACCCCCATCCTTTGCGCCACGTTCGAGGCGGTGATTGGCGCTATTTACCTGGACCAGGGTTTGCCAACGACACAGGCATTGGTGGAAAAGCTGATCGCGCCAACGTTGATCACCATCCTGGAAGAGTCGCTGCACAAAGACGCCAAGAGCGAGTTTCAGGTTTGGGCGCAGGCGCGTTACAACATTACACCGCATTATGAAGTGGTAGAAACGTCTGGGCCAGACCACGCCAAAGTGTTTACCGTACAGGTGGTGGTTGGCGAACGGCCGTGGGGCGCAGGGCAGGGACGCAGCAAACAAAATGCGGCGCAGGCAGCCGCACGGGAAGCGCTGCTGAAAGCGGAAGAATTTGACGAGGAAATGGCGTGAGTCGTTTACTGATCACCGGGGGCAGCAGTTTTTTGGGCCAGCATCTTGTGCCTCAGACGGCGGCCTGCCATGACGTGTTGTACACCACTTTCAGCCAGGATCCATTGGGCTTGCCCAACGGCCGTTCCCTGGACATACGCAACGAAACGGCCGTGACCCAACTCATCACCGACTTTGCCCCCGACGCCATCATTCACACGGCCGGGTCTAACCGGGGCGCGGATATGGCCGCCGTGATTAAACTGGGCGCAGCCCACGTCACCCAGGCGGCAACGGCCGTTGGGGCGCGGCTCATCCACCTGTCTACCGACGTCGTATTTTCTGGTCGAGAGGGCGCGCCGTATGACGAAACGGCCGTGCCCACCCCCGTCAACGCCTACGGCCAGGCCAAAACCATCGCCGAAGCCATTGTGAGCGCCCATCCCAATCACGTCATCATCCGCACATCGCTCATCTACAGCCTGCAACAAATGGACCACGGCACAGACTGGATGTCCCGCGCTCTACAAGCCGGCGAACCGGTCACGTTATTCGACAACCAGATTCGCAATCCGGTGTGGGTGAATACGTTAACGGCGGCCTGCCTGGAACTGATAAACCATCCGTACACCGGCGTCCTGAACGTGGCCGGTCGCCAGGTCCTCACGCGGGCCGAATTTGCGCTGAAAATGCTTGACTGGTGGGGCATCACCCAGCGCCAAACGTTGACGATTGGGCCATCTACCGGCGGGCAGTGGCCCCTGAATTGCGAGTTGGATTTACGGCGGGCAACGGCCGTACTCCAAACCCCGCTCCTCGGCGTGGACGCCGTGCGCCAGCAGTCCAAATCCCCCACTTTCGGCTAAAAATTGCCGTCGTTTATCCGGTTCCACTACCGTCCTGCTCACCCTAAACTCATGCCCGGCTAAGACGAGACTCTTAGACTAAAATCTAACGATTAGGGCAAGTGACCCCCTTGACTTTTATTTGTCGAATATGCTAGACTGCCCCAGTGCAGGAAGAGGCAGAGTTGGGTGAGAGTCGAACCACACAACCTGAGCACAATCTTATTTAAGGAGAAAAAGGAATCTTGAGCGATTTAGGGAATCCATTTGACGAAATGGACGTGCTTAGCGTTTTGCTAAATGACGGTATGGAGCAAGGGTATATTACATACGATCAAATTCTTGAAGCTCTCCCCCACGTAGAAAATAATTTACCACTTTTAGAGACGATTCTGGAAGAAGCGCAGTCCATGGGTGTCCCCGTATTTGAGAATGAAGACGAGGCCAGCAATGCGATGAGCGCCGTCGAGGACCCCGAATTAGAAGACCTGGATGACGCTGAAGATCTGGCTTATCCGTTATCGTCTCCCAAAGCGCATATCGCCCCACTTTTTGATCTCAGTAATGTGCCGATTGATGACTCTGTCGGTTTATATTTCCGTGAGATGGGCCAGCAGCAACTGCTGACGGCCGATGAAGAAGTGCAACTGGCGATGGAAATTGAAGCCGGGCGGGCTGCCGAAGATGCCATGGCCTCCGGGGAATACAGCATTAGCGATGATGAAATGGATGAATTGCAGCGCTTGATCGAAGTTGGCGAGGCTGCCCGTGCCCATTTAATTCGCGCGAACACACGTCTGGTTGTAAGTATTGCTAAGAAATATCGGGGACGTGGCCTGCAATTTCTGGACCTTATTCAGGAAGGCAACGTCGGTCTGATGAAGGCCGTGGAAAAATATGATTATCGCCGTGGCAACCGGTTTAGCACCTATGCCACGTGGTGGATTCGGCAGGCTGTGACGCGCGCATTAGCGAATCACGGCCGTACCATTCGTATTCCGGCGCATCTGGGCGGCCGCATCAGCAAGCTGTATCAGGTGGCCCAGGAATTGGAACAGGAATACGGCCGTCAACCCACCGCCGAAGAAATCGCCGAAAACATGGAACTACCGGCCGAGCGCGTCCGCTGGATGCTCCGCACCAGCCGCCAACCCGTTCACCTGGAACGCCCGGTCGGTGACGAGTCCGACGCCGAATTAGGCGACTTCATCGAAGATATTGAAGCACCGCCGCCCGCTGAAATGGTCGCCAACAAAATGCTCACCGAAGAGCTGGGCGACATTTTAGACCAGTTGACCCCCCGCGAGGCGCGTATCTTGCGTCTGCGCTATGGGCTGCAAGATGGCGAGTCGCGCACCCTCAAAGAAGTGGGCGAAATGTTTGGCCTGTCCCGCGAACGCATCCGGCAGCTTGAAAAAGAGGCGCTGCGCAAACTGCGCCACCCCAATTTTGCCGGGCATCTACGCCAATATCTGAATTAAACAGACTTTTATCACCCGTTTTTCAGGAAAGCCCCTCAACTGAGGGGCTTTCTTTTTGCCTGCTCCATCAGAGTTTCACGGCCCTTTCACCGTTGTTTCACCACGCTTTTACCACAGTTTGCCGCCAGATGCGTTACCTTGCAGACAACATCAAAGCAAGTATTGGAGAAAATCTGTGGAATTAAGGCAATACGTTTATTTGATTTGGCGCTGGTTTTGGCTGATCATCCTGGGGGCGCTGGTTGCCGGGGGCGCTGCCTATTACGTAAGCCGAACGCAAGCGCCTGTCTACCGCGCCTCTGCCACCCTGTTGGTCATCGAAGGCAATGATGGCATAGACAATGCTTACAATTCGCTGCTGACCAGCGAACAGTTGGCCCAATCCTACGCCGAACGACTTAGAAACTACGAGGTATTGGCCCAGGCCATCAGTAACCTGAACCTGAATCAGACCCTTGCGCCAGAAGACCTGGCAGATTTCATCCAGGTACAACTGGTTAACAATACTCAATTAATCATCCTGAGCGTAGAACACACCAATCCCCAGGTGGCCCGCGACCTGGCTAACGAAATCCCCACGATTTTCGCCGAGCGTAACAGCGAACAACAAATAAACCGTTATGCCGATTTGATGACCAGTCTGGAAGAGGAATTAAAAAGCCTCACGGCAGAACTGGCACAGGCAGAAACCGCCCTGGAAGTGGAATTACAGAAAAACGTGTCAATTCAGGCGGACATTGATCGGCAAACCGACAACATCGTCCGTTTGCGCGATACTTACTTCAGCCTGCTGGCAGATCAAACCAACACGTCTGTGGCCGAACTGCAATCCCTCACGACCGAACTTACGGCGGCCGAAGCCGCTCTGGAGGTGGAATTACAGAAAAACGTATCCAACCAGGCGGTTATAGATCGCCAGACTGAGACCATTCTGCGCCTGCAAGAGAACTATTCGCGCCTTATGGGCAATTATGAGGACGTGCGGATTGCTGAAGTACGCAGTCTGAACAACCTGGTCATTGATGAAGCAGCGCGCCTGCCGCAGCAACCTGTTCGCCCCCGTGTGTTTACAAATACGATCCTGGCAGCGGTGGTGGGTGGTATGCTGGCCTTAGGCATCGTGTTTCTGTTTGAGTATCTGGATGATACGCTCAAGAATCCCAAAGACATTGAATTGAGTACCGGGCTGACCACACTGGGTTCCCTGCAAAAAGTGAAGGTGGGCAAACCGGTGGATGCCCTGGTGGTAGCTATGGAACCGCGCTCCCCGGCGGCCGAAGCGTATCGCCAGATCCGCACCAACATCCAATTTATCAGCATAGACCACGAAGTTAAGACTCTCTTGATTACCAGCGCCAACATTGGCGAGGGCAAAACCACTGTCTCTATCAATCTGGCGACGGCGCTGGCGCAGTCTGGCAAGCGCGTGCTGCTGGTGGATACAGACATGCGCCGGCCGATGTTGCACAAGATGTTGGAAGTGGACGGCAGCAAAGGGCTGAGCAATTTAATCATCCGCGGGCGAGAGGACACGCAAGCTATTAAAGGAACGCTTATCCCCAATTTGCACGTACTGTCGGCCGGACGGCTGCCGCCGAACCCGGCAGAGTTGTTGGGGTCAGAGCGCATGAAAGAGGTTTTTGCCTGGTTAAAAGAGCAGGCCGATTACGTTATTTTCGACAGTCCGCCGGTGCTGGCGGTAACGGATGCCGTGGTGTTGTCGCGCCTGGTGGACACGACGATTTTTGTCGCCAGCGCCGGCCATACGCGATATCCGGCGTTTGGCACGGCCGTTGCCCAAATTCAAGCCCTGGGCAGCCCTATCGCCGGCGTGATATTGAACAAGGTCAATGCCAACGGCCGTTTCGGTTATGCCTACAATTATTATTACCGCACCAACTACCAACCCGTGAAAGAGGGAAACGGCCGTAAATCCTGGAAAGAGCGCCTGCAAACCTTCAACGCCAGCCTTTTGCAGCTATTCCACTAATTTTCCCGCGCCGAACCGCCGTTTTGCCCACATCCTGGGCTTGCTTGTGCCCACTTGTGCCCAAATCTCCAGCCATTACGGTATAATCAGCCGCTATGGCAATTTTGACCACCACCAACCTGGGCCAATCGTTTGGCGCGTTTGACCTGTTCAGCGGCATCTCCGTCAGCATTCCCAAAGACGGCAAAGTCGGCCTCGTTGGTCCCAACGGCATCGGCAAAACCACTTTCCTGCTCATTCTGGCCGGGCAGATGTCGCCTTCGGCCGGCAGCGTACAGATGGCCAAAGGGACCCGCTTCGGCTACCTGCGCCAGGAAGCCGCCGAAGCCTTTTCCGGCCGTCAGCACAGCGTCTACGACGAAATGCTTCTGGTCTTCAAAACCTTGCGGGCCATCGAAACCGAACTGCGCCAGATAGAAACCGCCATGAGCGATCCGGCCATTCCCCAGGCGGCCAGCGATGAGCTGTTTGAGCGGTACAGCACGCTTCAGGAACAATTTGAACTGGCCGGCGGCTACCAATACGAGCTGCGTATCCGCCAGGTTCTCACCGGCCTGGGTTTTGACGACCAGACCTGGCAGCTCCCACTACCCCACCTCAGCGGTGGGCAAAAGACCCGCGTCCTCCTGGCCCGCCTGCTCCTGGAAGCGCCCGATCTACTCATCCTCGATGAGCCAACCAACCACCTGGATGTGCAGGCCATCGAATGGCTGGAAGGCACGCTCAAAACCTGGGAAGGCGCGGTCCTCATCGTCAGCCACGACCGCTATTTTCTAGACAAAACCGTCAACACCATCTGGGAAATGACCCGCACAGACGTTCAGACTTACCGGGGCAACTATTCCGCTTATGTGTTGCAGCGTGACGAGCGTTGGGAGCGCCGCCGGGAAGAATTTGTCGCGCTGAAAGAGCGCCTGGAAAAAGAACTGGATTACATCCGGCGGAATATGGCCGGGCAGCGCACGCAAATGGCCCAGGGCAAACTGAGCCGTCTCAGCCGCGAAGTAGCGGCCATCCGCGCTGGAGGGCTGGGGGTTTTGCAGGCTTTGGAAAGCAAAGGCTGGATGCAGGTGAAGGCGGAATATGGCGTAGACATGCAAGCCTCTACCGTCGGCGAACTGCACGAGCAAATCAAAGCTTTGCAGGGACCCACCCGTCCTCAAGAAGTTAACATGCACATCCAGGCTTCCCACCGCAGCGGCAACCTTGTGCTGCGTACCAGCAATTTGCAGATTGGCTTCCCTGGCACGTTTCTGTTTGCGGCCGACGATATTGTGCTGCATCGTCAGGAACGCGCCGCGCTGATTGGTCCTAACGGCACAGGCAAAACCACATTCTTGCGGACTATTTTGGGACACCAAGCACCGTTGGCCGGACAAATTACGCCGGGAGCCAGTCTGGAAATCGGCTATTTTTCGCAGGCTCACGACAGTTTGAATCGAAACAACACGGTGCTGGATGAACTGCTGGCGCAAGAAAACATGATGCTCAGCGAAGCCCGTAACTATCTGGCGCGTTACCTGTTTCGTGGCGACGACGTGTATAAACCGATCAGCCTGTTAAGCGGCGGGGAGCGCGGGCGGTTGGCGCTGGCTTTGTTGGCTTTGCAAAAGGCGAACTTCTTGCTGCTGGACGAACCAACGAACCATCTGGACATCCCGGCGCAAGAGACGTTGCAGGCGGCGCTGGCCGAATTTCAGGGGACGATTTTGATGGTGACGCATGACCGGTATCTGGTGGACCGGCTGGCGACGCAAATTTGGGAACTGCGTGACGGCCGTCTCTACGTTTACACCGGTGGCTACCAGGAATACCTGGCCCAACGCAGCCAGGAAACAGAAGCCGCCCGTGAAGCCGTCATCCAGGCGCGCGCCGCCATCATTCCGGCCAGCAATGGCGAGGATACACCCCGCCTGAGCAAAAACGAACAGCGCAAACGCGCCGCCGCCCTGGCCGATTTGGAGCAGCAGGTTCACGCTTTGGAAGCCCGGCTGCAAACCATCAGCCAGACGCTGCAAGCGGCCACCCAGGCGCAATCCTTTGACAAGATACAAAGCCTGAGCTTAGAATACGCCGCTGCTGAAGAAGAATTGGCGCAGCGTATGACCGAATGGGAGACATTGGCGCATGAGTGACCAGCCGCAAACCATCACCCTTTCCGGCAAACTGATTATTGGCTTGACCGGCAACATCGCCAGCGGTAAATCGGCCGTGATGCGTCTGGCCGCCGAACAGGGCGCGCTGACCATTGACGCCGACAAGATTGTCCACGAGTTGATGGACCACGACCCGGACATTCAGGCCGCGATTGCCGTCGCCTTTGGCTCAGAAGTGCGCCGAGAAGACGGCCGTATCAACCGCCGCGCCCTGGGCCAGATTGTCTTTGACGATCCGGCCGCGCTGCAAGACCTGGAGGCCATGATTCACCCGGCCGTGCGCGCTGTTGTCGCCGAGCGCATTGGCGCCAGTCAGGCGACCATCGTCTTCATGGAAGCCATCAAACTGCTGGAAGGCGATCTGGCGAAAGCTTGCCACCAAATCTGGGTGACGCGCTGCCATCGCCAGCGCCAGCTCCAACGGCTGATGATTTGCCGGGGCCTGGACGCCGAAGGCGCGGCTACGCGCATCAAAGCGCAGCCCCCACAGGAAGAAAAAGTGGCGATGGCCGACGTGGTCATAGACACCAACGGTCTTATGACGGAGACAGAATCGCAGTTTATGCTGGCCTGGAATCGTTTGCCCGACCCGGCCACGGCAACACCGACGGTATTGAGGATTGGCGACACGGCCGTTTCCCCAAAAACCAAACCGCGCACCACCGCGCCACAAAGCCTGAAAGATCTGTTGGCCACCGCCAAAACGCCCGCCGGCGAACGGGTCTGGCCGGCCACGCTCCAGGTGCGGCGCGCCAAACCGTCCGACATTCCCTCGGTGCTGCTGTTGATCCAAAAGGCCACCAACGGCGCCGTCACCATGAAACGGTCCGATTTGCTGTTGTCTTTTAGCGAGCGCAGCTATTTCATCGGCCAGATTGGGGCAGACGTGGGCGTGGTGATGGGCTGGAGCATAGACGCCCAGGTGGCGCGGATTGACCAGATATTTGTCTTGCCCGCCACAGACGCCCGACAAACGGCGACGGCCGTTTTGCTGGAGATCGAAAAGTCGGCCAACGCCCACATCGGCGAATTGGTGGCCGCCTTCCTACCGGCGGATACATCCGACGACCTGCCCAACCTGTTCCGCGACGAGGGGTATATCATCGTCGAAAAGGAACTGCTGCCGGACGTATGGCAAACGGCCGTGGCCGAATCGCAGCCACCCGATACACTTCTCATGATCAAAGTATTACGCGACGAGCGCCTGCACAAAAGCTAACGTCAGGCATCCCGGCGACCCAGTCGCCACTCGCTACTCGCAAAAAGGATTTTCACATGGAAACAATCAAAAAAACGGTCACCAGTCACCCCAATTTGTCTGCCTGGTTTGTCCTGGCGCTGGGCATGGTGTTGATCTTGCTTTATGAAGCCCGCGACGTGGGCCTGCAAACGATGCAATGGTTCTGGCTGATTGTGATCACCATCCTGGTGGCCGGGGCTTGCATCTGGATTATCGGTTGGGGCGACAGTGACGAAGACGCCGCTGAAGAAGAGCGAGCGTAAGCGTTCTGATGTTTAATGACCCAAATGATACGAAAGTTTCGTTAACGGCCGTCGAAGAGATCCGCGAAACCATCATCCCCCTGTTCGCCACAGCCGACACCACCCTGGACTGGCCTGAACCCGGCCACTTTCGGCTGCGCGGCCGTTTCTTACGCTCTCCCGCCGACTGCTACGACGACCTGCGCGCCGCCTTCGAGCAACATGGCTTCACCCCCATGCTCCGCGAAGAAGAAAGCGGCGTTGTCCTCATCGGCCTGCCGGCGGTCTTTGATCCGCCGTCCTCCAACTGGGGCATTAACCTGGCCCTGCTGGTCGCCACCATCTTCTCCACCATGTTCGTGGCCGCTCTGGGCGAGGTAGGCGAAGGCGGCAACCAGGCCGCACTGGCCCAAATCTGGCGCGGCATTCCCTTCAGCCTGAGCCTG
>CALFEW010000329.1 GCA_937958365.1 uncultured Chloroflexota bacterium
GGCTCTTCATCCGAAATCCGAAATCCGAAATCCGAAATCGCCACTAGCCCGGCTTCGGCAAGGGCTTCCAGGTGATGGGGCGATGCGCCGGTGGCGGTGAGTACGGCCGTTTCCGCCGGCAGCGGGTCGTCCAATTCGGCCAGATGGAAGAGGACGTCGGCCTGTTTGCTAGGGCGGCCAAGCTGGCGCAGCGCGGCCTCGACGCGCCTGGGGCCGGCAATGAGTTCGGCGGTGCGAATTTCTTTGGGACGAGCGCGAGGCGGATCGAGGACGGAGGCTTTACGCAAGATGTTGCGGTTGGTTAGTTGGGTAACGGCCGTTTTCCAATCCGTTTTGGGCAGCGCCCGCTGAATCTGACGGCCGCGCAGGTCGCCCTTCTGGCGTAAGAGTTCGACAAGCTGCTGTTGGAGGTCGGTGAGACGGCCTGCGCCGTCCCAATACGGATTCACGTCCACCACCACGTCCGCCCAGCGCGTCAGGCCAGGTGGCAGCATCAGGCGCAGGCAGCCATTTAACGGGGCCAGGTATTCCTGGCTCATCCACTGCGCCAGTTCTATCTGCCACGGCCACAGCACCGGTTCAACATCAATCAGGGTGATGATCGGCTTCGTCTCTTCCACCGGCGCGGTCTCGTCGAAGGCCAGGATGATACCCTGAGCCAGACGGCGGCCAAATTCCACCTCCACCAGATGGCCGACCCGCAGTTGCGCAGCCAAATCCGACGGCACGTGATAATGAAACGTGCCTTCCAAAGGCGCTTCAATGTTGATCACTAAAACCGCATACATGCCCACGATTGTATCATAGCCCGTCTGACAGCCTATCTAGTATCCGTATTCCGTATTCCGATTCGGTGTTCCGTAGGGCGCTGACTCTGGTATACGCCAGCGGAAAACGGTATACGGACTTCGGAATACGGGTGTTAGCAATAGGCAAAGCCCAACCCTGATGCTAAAATTGTCTTATGGGCCTATCTACACCATCCCCTCTAATTTTGCACGCCGAACAGGAACATAACCGTTTACGCCTTGCCATCATTGGGCTGTTGGTGCTGGTTTTTGCCATTTTCTTTTTGATTTTTCGCACCCTGATCCGCTTTGCCCCTGGTGATCTGCCCAGCTTTGCCCTGATTCTTTCTTGTACGTTTGCCACGCCAATCACGCTGGGGGTGGTGTGGGGCCTGGAAAAATGGTTAAAACAAGTGTGGCCCAGTGGGTACAACCTGGTTCTGGCCGACAACATGCTGCAAGTCCACCAACCAGAGCAGGAGCCGCTGGCGTTTCATTGGGAAAGCAACGTGGACGTGATAGGCTGGCATTTTTCTTTGCGCGGTTTCAAGCGGGGTGGACAGGAGCGACGTGTGCCGGATAACTGGCTGTGTCTGGCTCTCCAGGTGCAGCAAGATGACCATCGGCTGATCAGCTATACGTTTGTTCCCCCGGCTAAAGCCGAATCTCATTTAAATAATTCCTCTTCTTCTGTTAAGTTTCACAAAATTAATCCTGTGGAGGTATATGGCAACACGTTATC
>CALFEW010000330.1 GCA_937958365.1 uncultured Chloroflexota bacterium
TGCGATGCACCTCTGCGATGCACCTCTGCGATGCACCTCTGCGATGCACCTCAATGAACGATAGAAAGGTCACACTTATGACGATAGCACACATCAAGAACCTGATTTTAGACATGGACGGCGTGTTGTGGCGCGGCGAAACGCCCATGCCTGGTCTGGTCGAATTTTTCGCCACCCTGCGCCGTCGGGAGATTGGCTTTGCGTTGGCGACGAATAATGCGACGAAAACGGCCGTGATGTACACCGCCAAATTAGCCCGCTTCGGCGTGGATGTGGCTGCGGAACACATCGTCACTTCCGCGGAGGCGACGGCCGCTTTCTTGCGCCAGGAATACGAGAACGGCACAGCGACCAGCGACGCCGTCTATGTGGTCGGCGACCAGGGGCTGCACGACGCCATCGCTGCCCAGGGCTTCACCATCGTCACGCCGGAGCAGGCCAGAGCCGGGGCAAAAGCGGCGGTGGTGGTGGCCGGATTTTCGCGCAACGCCACCTATGAGATCATGGCGATGGGCGCGCACCTCATCAACCAGGGAGCGCGTTTTGTGGGGACCAATCCCGACCCTTCTTTCCCCAGCGAAATTGGGCCGCTGCCCGGCGCGGGCGCGCTGCTGGCCTTCATTGAGACTGGAACCGGCGTGAAGCCGACCATCATCGGCAAGCCCGGCCCGATTATGTTCCAGCAGGCGATGCGGCGCATGGGCGGCACGCCGGAAAACACAGCCATGGTTGGCGACCGGCTGAACACCGACATCCTGGGGGCCAAAAGCGCCGGCTTGCAGGCGATTTTGGTGCTGTCGGGCATTAGCAGCGTGGACGATGTGGAAAAGATGGGCATCCGACCGGACTTTATTTTTGCGGATATTGGGGAGATAACGGCCGTGTTACGATGATCTTGGCACCACATTTTATCAAAGTACTTGTATAATTCCATGAAACCGCTACGATTTGTTGGATCAAGTCTGGACGACCTACGCAGTTTTCCCGCTGAAGCCCGGAGACAGGCTGGTTTTGAGTTATATGCCATTCAACGTGGACTAGAGCCATCAGATTGGCGACCAATGAAGGACGTTGGCGCGGGCGTCCGCGAAATTCGTATTCATGTCTTGGGTGAGTGGCGTATTCTTTACGTGGCCCGGTTTGCCGATGCCCTGTACGTGCTTCACGCATTCCAGAAAAAAACGCAGAAGACTGGCCGTAAAGATATAGAAATAGCGCAGCGACGCTATCGCCAATTAGGAGAATAAGTTCATGGATGAGCCAATTTTTGAATCCGGTGGCAATGTATTTGCCGATTTGGACCTTGAACCGGCAGAAGCAGCCATTTTACATATGAGAGCCAGGTTAATGAATGACCTGCGCTCTTACATCCAATCCAGTGGCATGACCCAGACCGAAGCCGCTCAACAGCTCGGCATCGCGCAATCGCGTGTGTCTGATTTGATACGCGGGAAGTGGGAGAAATTTAGCCTGGAAATGTTGATTACCCTGGAAGCGCGTGCAGGTCGGCGGGTAACGCTTGAACTGGCCGTTTAACACGGCCGTTATCTTCTCGCCTGGCACGCCCCCACAAAAGAGTCCTATGAGCCAAATCAATTTATACGACCTAGACCAAATTGAACTCGCCGAATTTGTCACCAAACTCGGCCAGCCCAAATTCCGCGCCGCGCAAATCTGGGACTGGCTTTACAAGCAGTTTGCGCTCGACTTCGAGGCGATGAGCAACCTGTCCAAATCTCTGCGCGCCCAACTCGCTGAACAGGCCACGCTGCAAATCGGAACCATCGTGGACGAGCTGCGCTCCAGCGACGGCCAGACGAAAAAAGTCCTCTTCCAACTGCCGGACGGCCAATACATCGAAACCGTGCTGATGAAATA
>CALFEW010000331.1 GCA_937958365.1 uncultured Chloroflexota bacterium
AATAGGGCTTTCCGGCGTTGGCTTTGGCTACCAGCACCACGTCGGCGCTCAGCGCCCGCATGTTGGCCTGCATGTGGGCAATGACCGCCATGATCTCGTCGAGGCCGTTGCCGCAGTTGGCCCCCAGCGCCGCCACCCCCGCGGCGCGCAAAGCGGTCAGCGCCTCTTCCGGGCGCACGCCCATCATCGTGCGCCCCTGCCGTTCAAAGCTCATCGTCGCCACGATGGGCATGGCCGGCGCGGCCTGACGGCAGCCGGCGACGGCCGCCAGCAGTTCGTCCAGGGCATACATCGTCTCCAGCCAGAAGACATCTACCCCACCCTCGGCCAACGCGGCGGATTGTTCGGCGTAAACGGCCGTAGCCTCTACCACCGTCAGCACACCCAACGGAACCATCATCTCTGACGTCGGTCCCATCGAACCGGCGACCAGCACCGGACGTTCGGCGGCGTCTGCTTCGGCGCGGGCAATGCGGGCGGCGGCGCGATTCAGTTCCGTCACCCGGTCGGCCTGGTCGTGGCGCTCCTGGCTGGGACGGCTGCCGCCAAAGCTGTTGGTGAGGATGATTTGCGACCCGGCCTGGATGTATCCCCGATGAATCTGGCGCACGGCGTCCGGGTTTTCTACGTTCCACAATTCCGGCGAACCGCCGGGAGGCAGTCCGGCGGCCATTAAGTTAGACCCCATCGCCCCATCGGCTACGATGGGCTGCCCGGTGGCAAGTAAGGCTGATAACGTCGTTTTCATGTGTCGTTCTCCTTGTGCGGCGCTGCGGCTAAATGCGGTTGGCCGTTGGCAGAATAGTATGCTGGAACGGCCGTTTCGTCACATGCCGTCCCTATTGAACTGCACCAGGAAATAAGATAAGGGTGATGTTCGTCATCTCAATGAATGATCAATGTCAGCGTGCCTTATCTGGCAAGCCCGCGTATAATCTAACAAAATCAGGCAGAGTTCGTTTTTAATCAATGCTGACCGTACCTCTAGCGTCATGAGGGTGAAGACCGGTGACTCGCTACGCCGCGAGAATTCCGGCGCTGTCCCGCAACTGTGAAGTCTGACGGCCGTTTCTCCATCGGCTCAGACAAGCCAGATCCCCTCTTTTGCCTGACACTCTCCTCGCGGAAGGAACCATCCCAAATTGGCTGTCCTACTGTCTAGCGAGGTGATCATGGCACAAGAACTCCAGATCGAAGAGCTAATTGACCTTACCCTGTTGCAGCGAATCCAAAACACGTTCGCTGAAGCCATGGGCGTTGCGGCCGTTACCGTAGACCGGCAAGGTACTCCCATCACAGCCACCAGCAACTTCTGCAAAGTATGCCAGATGATACGCTCCACCGAAGAGGGTCTGGCGCGCTGCCAGCAGTGCGACGCCGAAGGTGGGCGCATTGCCATGCAGCGGCAAGAGCCTTACGCTTACAAATGTTCCGGCGGCTTTTTAGATGCCGCCGCGCCGATCATCATTGATGGGCAATACGTCGGCTCTATCTTGTGTGGGCAAGTCATCCCGTCTGAGTCTCCAGAGGAATTCATTCAGGACATCCTGGCGCGCAACCTGCCCCTGGGTTTGCCCGCCGAACAGTTTGAAGAAGAAGTCCGTAAGATCGAACCACTGCCGGAAGAACGTTTTCACGCGGCCGTGGAAATGTTGTCGCTGACGGCCAATCATGTCATGGAAAAAGGGGCCGCCAACCTGGCGCAGTCATACCTGCTGCGCGAAACTCAGGAACGGGCCGCCCTGCAAGCAGCTTTACAAGAAGCGCAGCTCAGAGCCTTAAAGGCACAAATCAACCCCCATTTCTTGTTCAATTCCCTCACCCTGCTTGGCTACACAGCCCTGGAAGAAGGCGCGGCCCGCACCGAAGAGATTGCCTACAATTTGAGCGACCTCTTACGTTACAGCCTGCGCAACATGTCTACCCAGGTAGAGTTGGGCGAAGAAATGGACATGATCGAACAATACCTGGCAATCCAAAAGATCAGTTTTGGCGAGCGGTTAGAAAGCCAGGTCATATTCGATCCGGAACTCAGCCAGGTAGCGCTTCCGTGTATGATTTTGCAGCCGCTGGTGGAAAACGCCGTCATTCACGGCGCTGAGCCGTTAACCCGACAGGTCACTATCATCGTCAAAGCGTATCTGCGGAACAACCACCTGGTGATGGAGATTGCCGACAATGGCGCGGGCATGCCCTCGGAAATCGTCCACAATATTAAAAATGGCCTCTTTGATGGCGATGGGCACTCTTTGGGGCTGCAAAATGTGTTTCAACGGTTGGTCAACGAATATGGCGACGCCATCACCATTGAGGTGGAAAGCGCCTTGAATCAAGGCACGCTGTTGCGATTGTCTATTTTGCTGACGGCAAATGACGGCCCGGTGAATCGAACGCTGTCCAGATTTACATCGGTCAGAGCGTCCGGCATTGGGAATCAGATAGATTTGGGTTCCACACCACTACCGGTCAAAGCGCCACCTAACTTAACGTATCGTCCAAGTCATTGGGGGGAAATTAATCTTAGCCCTGTCGCTGCCCAATTGACGCCCAATTAGGGAACCAATCATGTCCGGGATTTTAATTGCTGACGATATGCCGGTGATTCGGTCTACCCTGGTACACATTCTCACAGAGCAGAATAGTGGTGGCGGGGCTATGACCATTTGGGAAGCCACCAATGGGGAGGAGGCGGTGGCGTTGGCCCGCAGCCATAAACCGGACATTATTTTGATGGACATCAAAATGCCGGGGTTGACGGGGTTGCAGGCAACGGCCGTTATCCGCCGCGAACAACCTGACGTCAAAATTGTTATGCTCACCGCCTACAACGAATTTTCTTACGTGCAAAAGGCCCTTAAACTGGGCGCACGTGATTACCTGCTCAAACCCGTGCGCCCCAACAAACTATTGGAACTGCTGGTCGAAATTCATCAGGAAATCGAGCAAGAACGGCGCGATTTGCGCACGGTGGAAATCGTCAAAGATTCGCTGCAAAAGACGCTGCCGGTCATCGAAGCCAATCTGGTGGAAAACCTCATCCGGGGCACGCAGCCGGAAGGCACTTCCACAGAAGAATCGCTGGCTTACCTGGGCAAGCGGCTCGTCTGGCCGGTTGTCCTGGTGACGAAGATGGACAATTTCGATGCCGTTAGCCAAAGCCAGGCCCCTGCCGCTTTGCAGCAGTACATCGCATCACTGAGCAAGATCATCCGCCAGGCAATGCCCGACCCGCAGCGCGCCCTGGTGGGCTACAGCTACCCTGGCCGCGTCGTGGCGATTATCTCCACGGAAATGCACCTGGCGACGGCGCAGCAGCTTCGGGGGTTGGGGGAAAGGATTTGCACGGCCGTTGCCGCCACCCTGCCCTTTACTGTAACCATCGGCCTGGGCAAACGCTACATGGCGCTGGAATCCATCCCGCTCTCCTATGCTGAAGCCAACCTGGCCCGGCGCTTCCACAGCCACCTCCCCGGCAACGTCGTTGTCGGCATTGATGACCTTCAGGATTTGCCCGCCGATGGCGACGCCGGCACGTATCTGGTGCAAAAAGAGCGGGAACTGGTGCAAATGGTGCAGGCCAACCAGTCACAGAACGCGCAAAAACTCGTCAATCACATCGTGGATTATCTTTCGCAGCGTTATTCCGCCACGCCGGAAGCGATGAAAAACCACTGCGCCGAGTTGGTCACGCTGATGGCCTGGGGCGTGGTAGGCGCCGGCGTCAATGACCCCAGGGTTTTGAACGTTTTGCAGCAGCAAGTACGCGCCCTCGCTTCCTGGAAAACCATCCCCGACATTCGCGCCTGGACGTTGAACAGTCTGGCGGAAATGATGACGTTTATGCAAGAAAAATCACAGCGCCCCGACGCTGTGCAGCAAGCCCTGGCTTATATTCACGGGAATTATCATCGGGCGGACATTTCTTTGCAGGAGGTGGCCGAGGCTGTTAACCTGAGCCAGTCGCATCTGAGTTCGCAGTTTAAAACGGCCGTTGGCGTCAGCTACGTCAAATATCTCACCTCGGTTCGCCTGAATGAAGCGCAAAAACTGCTGCGCACCACCGACCAGAGCGTGGCGACGATTGCCGAATTAGTCGGCTACCCCAACGTCACCAACTTTTACCGCCACTTCCAACGCCAGGTTGGCACTACCCCCGCCGCCTACCGTGAATCCACCAGTTCGTAGGCGTACAAGGAGATTTGTCAAATCTCCAAGATTTGACAAATCTTACCGTTGGGCGCGCAAACTGGCTTCCAGGCTCAGAATCAGCTCGGCCTGCGCGCTGAGAAGCTGCTCTGGGCTTTGCTGTTCAGCGGCGGCGCTGCCCGCCGCGGCCAGCGACAACACGGTCGCCAGATAAGCGTTCAGCCGGTCGGTGGCCCGCAGTTCCCCCTGCCGCGTAAACCGCGCCCGCGCCTGAAAGTCGGGGTGGGCAGTGTTGATGGCGACACGGCCGTTGCCCACCTCTAGCCGTCCCGCGCCCTCCCCATTCGCCACAAACGCCACCGGCAGCGCCGACTTGCCCAACACGGCCGTCGCCGCCTGCTGCACCGTCGCCGCCAACTGCCCCAACGTTTCCCGGCTCTGCTGCTGATTGATGCCCGTCAGCAGTGGCTTCAACGTCGCCTCCACCGGTAAGAGCGCCTCATACAAAGCGGTGCGGCCCAGCGTGCGCACAAAATCATCCCGGTTGATGATGGGCTGGACAATTTCGCCCACTTCGATGTAGCCCGTCAGGTGTGAATGGCCCCACACGGCCGTTTTGTAAACCGATTTGCGCATGAACGATTTCATGTCTGCGGCCGCGCCCACGCGCCGGCCCCTGGCAAAAAAGCTGACCGGGCGATGCACGGCCGTTTCTTCCGCCACCTTCAGCAGCAGTTCCACCGGATACACATCCCCTTTGTGTTCCAGGCGCAAAACCTGGTCAAGGTCCACGCCGGCCAGTCCGGCGTAGTCGAAGGGGCGGCAGGTCAGCGGCGGCTGCCCGACCTCATTAACCAAAATGTGCAAGTCAGGCCGGGCCAGCAGCCGTTCAAAGTGGTTTTCGATTTCAGCCTGGAGGGAAACGGCCGTCACCCCCCGAAACCAATCGGCGTCAAAGCCACTCACCGTCACCAGGCAGCCCGTGCCGCGACTGCTGGGGAACGGTTCGTCGAGCCGCCGCGCCTCTTTGATGCCCCGGTGTTGATCGCGCTGCAATTCCAGGGCAAAGTGGGAGCCGCGTGTATGTTGGGTCTGGAAGCGAATGGCCTCCGCCGCCGCCCGAAACGCATGGACGCCGAAACCGAAACGGCCGTTGACCCACGTCTGCCCGCGCTTTTGCGATTCGCCCACATTGCGCACCACCCGTTCCAGCGTGTCGCGCGTCATGCCCCGGCAGTTGTCCAGAATGCTTACCGCCCGTTGTTCCCGGTCAAGCGTCAGATCAATGTGGATGGGGTACGGGTACACGCCGCCATTGTCCCGATACAGCGCCTCGGCGTCGTCCAGGGCGTTGTCCACGTACTCCATCAGCACCCGCTCGGCCGTTTCGTAGCGCCGGGCGACTTCATTCAGCATCAGCACCGGATCAGAAATCTCCAGGTCAATGGTCCCCGGCGTCTGCGAGGCAAAGGTTTTGGCAACAGGTCTAAACATAAATCCCACCGGTTCGATTTCAAGGTTGTTTGCAGATGGAAGAATGGGACGCGGATAAACGCGGAAACAACCGATTTTCGCGGCTAAAACCCATCCCTATCCGCGCCAATCCGCCGCATCCGTGAAAACCCGCGTCCCATTTCTTAA
>CALFEW010000332.1 GCA_937958365.1 uncultured Chloroflexota bacterium
GGTGACGCAGAACCTGAAACGCCTGCCGGTCGTGGAGGCCAAGGGCCAGGCCAACGGCCGTCTTGTGGGCTGGATCAGCCGTATAGACATCATGCGGACGTTGGAATATCACCAACCGGTCACAGAAGCGCAGCAAGAACCACCCACCAGCGGCGCCACCATCGCCGAATTGATGTACCGCGATGTGCCTACTGTTGCACCCCAAACCATCCTGGAAGAGGTACTACAGGCATTGGAACGGAATTCCCGCCGTCGTGCGGTGGTGGTAGACGCCGATCGGCAGGTGGTCGGCATTATCAGCGATGGCGATTTGCTGCGTCGCAGCCAACAAGCGAATCGGCCTGGCTTGTTGCTTCGCCTGCGCCGTCTGGTTAGCGGACAGCCGTCTCCCGCCCCCGCTCCGTTATTGGCCGCCACCGAAACGGCCGCCGATCTGATGACCACCCCGGTCATCACCATTCCCATCACGGCTACGCCCAATGAGGCGCTGCGCCTGATGGTGCAGCACGGCGTCAAGCGGCTGCCGGTGGTGGATGGGAACGGCCGTTTGCTGGGATTGCTCGGTCGCGGCAGTCTGCTGCATGGTTTGCTGGCCGGAGCCTGACACCATCAAAAGAAGCGCTGGCAAAGGATTTGTCCGCTCTGCGTCAAGGCGGCAACCTGTTTTTGTACCCCACGAATCGCGAGGTCGTTTGGGGTTGCCCTATCCCCGGCTTCGGGCGACTTTTTGAGACGCCTGGTGGTTGTTGGCCGATGAAATGGGACAAGCGATGGGGGGTTTCTGAAGTGAGCCTGCCTTTCTCATCAGCCTGTCAAGTCCAGGTTACGATGTCAATCGCCTGATTGTGGGGTCAAAGTTACTGAACAATACAAGGGGGCGCTGGAAACACAGGTTAAGCTGTGCGCTGGCGCTTTACTTTACAAAACATCCAAGATTAACTGTCTTATCATTTAGCGGGCATGGGAGGTATTAGCCCAACCAGTCGTTGTTGTCGCCAGCTGAAGAGGAGGAAGACGGCCGTTATTATCACCCCATTCAGCATCACATAAACAGGTCGCCAGGGATAATTACGCAGGGAGAAGTGGAGCAAGGTTTCCCAAACGACGGCCGGCAGGACCACGCCGACCATCAACCCAAAAACAAACCAGGGGTGGCGGGAATGTTTGGGTTGATCGAGCAATGCCAACCAATACGCCCAGGGCAAAAACAGGCAGATGGTATACAGCAGCCGAAAAACGGCCGTATTCCCCCGGCTCAGGCGCATTTGCCCGACTTCTTTGGGGAAGGTTTTAATGAACAGGGCGACGGCCGGTACCAGTTCAATGGCGTACACGTTGGTTGGTACATCCAGACTCAGGCGCACGGCCGTTCCGTCATACGTCACCAATATCTCGCGCATCGCCCCATCGGTAAACACGCCGGGAATGATCAGTTCGGGGGTACGGCCGTTTTCTCCCGTTAGCGGCGTGCGAAAGCGCAGTACCAGGGCCGTGCCTTCTTGTCCCACTGTCAGGTTGCGCTGGTATGGGTCGCCGGAGATGGACATCAGGCGGGCGGGGCCGTTTTGCGCCAGGTTGCCAGAAGCGGCTGTCAGACCCAGTGTGAATTGCGAGGCGGTGGATAGTGCCTGGGAAACGGCCGTAACCGCCCCATCGCTCGCCAGCCAGCCATCTTCAGACAAGGCAACGCCGTCAGGCGTGATCATGATTGCGCCGCCACCCTGCGTGACCAACGGCGGGAAATTGGTCTCGTCGGCGATGGCAAAGTCATAATTTGCCACCAGCGAACCACCGCCGACGCTCAAGGCGCTTTCTCCGGCCAACACTCGCGCCACTTCATCAGCCGTAAAAGCGCGGTCGGCCAGATAGAGCCGCGCCAGCGTGCCGCGCCAGGGCCGGTCCTGTGTCTGCTCGTTGCCCACAATCAGCGGAAACTGGTTGTCCCAATGGCTCAGGCGGGTAGTCGTTTGCAGCCAGATGGAAAGCACCCACCAGGCGGCCAGGTACAGCAGACAAATGACGAGAAACCGGCGGGGGGTGAGGTACGGCCGTATCCTTTGTGCCAACCAATCCACGCCAGCCCAAATCCGCCTGCCCCAACCGTAAAACATGGCGCAGCCAACGGCCGTGCCCAACCCATTCGCCAGCACGTCGGCTGCCGCCGGAAAACGCAACAAAGCCGCCGCCTGCACCACCTCCAACAGGCCAGACAAGCCCAGCCCGACCCACAGCGTCAACCCCCAGGCAGGCCAAAATCGCCAACGGCGCGCCAGCAGCACCCCACCCAGACCAAAGCCAAATGGCATAAACAAAAGAATGTTCTGCGGAATATCGGCCAGCGCGTAAGCTTCTGTCAAGGTCCAATCAAAGCCGCGCCAAACCTCTCGCCAGGACGTCCCTGACTGGACAAAGAAGTCGAAGGGGAACAATGTGGCATACACCACCAACAACAGGCCAGCCCACACCACCAACCACGACCGGCGTTTCAGCCGGTCCGGTCCCGTAGTCAGGTCAGGATGAGCAGCGCGCATGGGTCTTATCATCAGGGAAAATTGAAGGTTGCTGGATCATGATTTTTGGGCCTCTTGCCGCATAGTAAGCGGGTTTTCGCGGGTGCGGCAGATAAATGCAGATTTTCAACCATTATATCCGCAAGCATCCGCTCTATCCGCGTCTTATTTAAAATCTTGGTATCTTGTGTGTTTAATGGTGATGGGGAATCATAGAGATCATCCCAAATCCACCGTAGAAACTGGGTGAAGTTGGATTGTAACAGAGGCTCAGACCTCGATGAATTGATCAGCTCCCCAGTTACCTGCTAACCAAGAAGACGGACGGTATCTTTGACCCTGAGGATAGTTGGAACGGCCGTTTGACCCTTGTAGGGAAAAACCTGTCACGCCGCCTGTCCTTTGTCAGACTTTCCCCGCTACAAGCGAACCCCCATCTCATCTAAACTGGACCTGTATTACCCTGATTAGCCGGGGTGGCAACGGCCGTTTCCACCCCATACCTCATTCTAAAGGAGTAAGGAGGTCCATTGATGTCCCAAACTGAAGAGAAACTCGCCATAAGTGGGACGACGGACGCACCCGACAGCACCCGGCGCAACTTCTTGCGCACCCTGTTTGGTTCGGCCGGGCTGGCCGCCCTCGCCGTCACCCCTGTCGGCCGAATGCTGGAAGACAAGACAGACGTTGCCGTCTTCACC